>NZ_JBNQGD010000357.1:13325-35097 GCF_050436765.1 Arachidicoccus sp.
ATTGTAAACCAACATTGCCATACCGACGTTAGAACTTACCTCAAATGCTTGTTTCACGTTATCTACGTTGCCATGGCTTTCAGCATCATTTACCGTCCTTCCATTTATATACCAATGTCCGCCTTCTAAATTGATGGGTGCATCCAATGTCGTTTTCTTGTCTTCTAACAATGAAAGCATGGTTGCGAGCTTAAAGATGGATCCTGGCTCCGTAGGTGTTACCGCATAATTGTAGTTCTCCCAATAACTGCCATTACTCGTTCTTCCTAAGTTCGCTATTGCTTTTATTTTACCGGTTTTTACTTCCATGACAATTGCGCAACCGTGAGTGGCTTGATTACTTACCATCATCTTCATTAAAGCATTTTCGGCAATTTCTTGGATATGTGTATCTATGGTGGTGATGATATCATTGCCATTTTTAGGCTCGATGTCCGCCGATTCGTCTACCGGAACAGCCACACCACCTGCGATGAAACGCACTAGTCGCTTGCCCGGTGTGCCCTTCAACGTTGAGTCATAAGTTGCTTCGAGTCCTACATTTTGTGAGTTGGCTCTGTCTAGGCCTATGGTTCGATAAGCCAGAATTTGGTAAGGATTTAGACGAATATTTTTTGTTTCTGAAATAAAACCGCTTTTGTTTCTTCCTTGTCTTATCAAAGGCAATTCTTTCATTTTTTGGTATGTTCTATAAGAAATGCCCTTCTTTAAAGAGTAATAACGAAAGATATGTTGATATCCGTTAATGAGTAATTGCTTATACTGCTCTGCCGATCTATCTTTGAATAGATTAGCTAAACCAATACTCAAGGAATCTACATTTTCTTTAAATCGCTTTCCATTCTTTTCTCTTAATCCTTCTGCGCCAAAATCTATATAAATATCGAACTCAGGGATACTTGTACTAAGCATTTGCCCGTTGTCACTATAAATTGTGCCACGGTCTGCAGCTATTTCTTGTATCTTTTGGTGTAGACTATCACTCATTCCTTCCCAATACTTACCTTGCACTTGTTGAATGTAGAAGGCTTTGCCTACAATAACCACGCAAATAAGTATAACTGCTATAAAGCAGATATACACACGAAATAATATGTCGCGTTTTACATCCATGGTTATCAGTTGTTTCCTTTACTTTCTTTTTTTTTCTAATTGAATATGGATAGGGGGCGTTTCACTGATTTTCAGGCCCCTTGCTTCCACAGCTTTTACCAATTCCGATTCACGCGTTTGAAACATCAGTTCACTTTTCAGTGTTTTATATTCAAATTGTAAATCTTTGATCTGACTACTTGTTTTACTAATATCTCTGATAGCTTTATCTGCCCAATGTCCATTGGCTATATATACAATGGTTAATGTAGCCACGAATAAGAAGAATCCAATGTTCTTGACAATCCATTCATAGCCCACCATTTTTTTGATAGACACCTTCAATTTCTTTTTTTCGTTTTTCTGCTCCTTCATATTCCTAAATAGTTCTTATACACGATTTATCTCATTTCTGCTATTCTTAATTTGGCGCTCCTGCTTCTTTTGTTTTCTTTTAATTCTTTTTCAGAAGGGACAATCGGCTTTTTGGTAATATTGAATAAAGGATTTTGTCTTGTTGAATTTAAAAACGGATGCTCCTGTTCTATCTCAAAAGTTCCTTGTTTAAAAAATGTTTTTACTAACCTGTCTTCCAAAGAATGAAACGTAATGATAACTGCCCGTCCTGCTTCATTTAAAACTTCAGGCAATTGCTCCAGCATCTCTTTTAATGCGCCTAATTCATCGTTCACTTCAATTCGCAACGCTTGAAATACCTGTGCTAAATATTTATTAGGATTGCCTTTTACTACCGGTGAAATGAAATTTTTAAAAGTATCTATAGTTGCAAAAACAGACATGCTTCTATTAGTAGTTATATGTTTAGCCAAGGTTTTAGCATTAGACACCTCTCCATAATGACTAAAGATCTCTACTAATTCTTTTTCACTTGCACTAGCTAAGACGGATGCGGCAGTGCGTTCAAGCCTTTTATCCATGCGCATATCCAATGGCCCGTCAAAACGAATTGAAAAACCTCTTTCCGCTTCATCAAACTGGTGGCTACTCACACCCAAGTCGGCTAATACGCCATCCACTTTTGGGAATTTGTATAATCTCAGAAACTTTTGCAGATACTTGAAGTTTTGTGGAATAAATATGACCCTCTCATCTTCCGGTAAATTTCTTTGCGCATCTGCATCTTGGTCAAAAGCTATTAATCGTCCTTTTTTGTTTAGCTGTGCCAAAATCCCCCTACTATGACCACCACCGCCAAATGTGCAATCCACATATATTCCGTCTGGCTTTATATGCAGACCCTCCAATGCTTCCTTGTAAAGCACTGATACATGATAATGTTGCTCTTCCTTATTCATTTGGTGCATCTGGTTTTACCATAACCTCTTTGGCCAAATTGCTAAATGCTTCAGGTGAAAACTCTTCAAAGATCTTTTTATAGGTGTCGGCATCCCATATTTCAATTTTGTCTACTGCCGCCACTAGAATTACGTTTTTGCTAAGCCCAGCAAAATCACGCAAAGTGGGAGGCAATAATAATCTTCCGGCTCCATCTGCTTCCACCTCTGTGGCTCCGCCCAAAAACTGCCTTCTAAAAGCACGCACCTTTGGGTCAAAATCATTGAGTTCGCTTATTTTTGCGTGAATGGGTTCCCAGCTTTTGGCGGGATATAGAGTGAGGCATTTTTCGAATCCACGGTTAACAACAAAACGCAACTCCGCTTCTGGCAATTGTTTTTTAAAGCCGGAAGGCAAAAGGAATCGTCCTTTTGCGTCGAGTGTAACTTCATATTCACCTAGGAAACGAACCATTAAATTGTGGAATTCTTTTTAAATTAAATTATTCTACCACAAAATAACACTTTTTCCCACTTTTATCCCAATATTCTGGCATTCTATTTTATCCACAAAATAAAATTGGCTGTAATGCCTATTTGGAAAGCGTTACAGCCAATGCGGAAAAGGTTTAGGTTGTTTTTAATGTGAATAAATGTGCATAACTATTAAAAACCAGGGAACAACTAGTGAAATAAAATGTGGAAAAGGGTATAATTGATCTTTTAAGTTTTTGGTTTTAGACTATAAAATCGAATACTTAGCTTACCACTTTCAATATGTTTTTTATTTTATTCGCTTTGTAAATCAGTTCTTGGGATTCATTACTTAAGATGGTGACGTGCCCCATTTTTCGCCCAGGTTTGGTTTGGACTTTACCGTACAAGTGTACAAACACATTATCCATTTTCAAGATTTCGTCTAAGCCTTCATATTTGGCTTCGCCGGAAAATCCGTCCGCACCTAGAATATTCACGATAGAAGAGGGAATGATGGGTGAAGTATTGCCCAAAGGATATTGCAGCATAATGCGCCAAAGCATATCATATTGACTGCAGTAATTTGCCTCGATAGTGTGATGACCGCTGTTATGTACGCGAGGAGCGGTTTCGTTGACCCAAACATTGTTATCCCGATCTATGAAAAGTTCAACCGCAAATAGCCCTGGACTTTTAAGATATTCTACTACCTTTTGTGCCATTGCTTCGGCTTTCCACAAAATACTTTTTTCTATTCTTGCAGGAGAAACCTGGAAGTCGAGCAAATTTAATTTGTGGTCAAATAGCATTTCTACAGCGGGAAAAATAGCTAATTCACCTGCATCATTTTTTGCAACAATGATGGCGATTTCTTTTTCTATTTCTACCATTTTTTCTAAAACGGCAGGTGCATCAAACCCTTTATCCATTTGCTCTTTGGATCGAATAACTTCGACTCCTTTACCATCATAACCGCCTTCTCCTAACTTATGTACGGCAGGTAGGAAATCTTCCTGCTTCCGTAGTTCTTCTTTATTCTGAGTAACAATAAATTTGGGCGAAGGAATTTCGCTTTCTTTATAAAATTCTTTTTGTTTGATTTTATTTTTTATGATACGAATAGCAGATGGCTTGGGGTATACACGTACGCCGTTTCTTTCTAATGCTTCCAAAGCATCGACATTTACCGATTCTATTTCTATAGTGATGGCGTCTAGGTTTTTTCCAAAATTAAAAACATCATCGTAGTTACGAATATCCCCTTTTACAAAGTGATGGCACAAATGTGTCGCCGGCGCATCAGCATCATTTTCTAAAACATAAGTTTCCACTATATAATTAGCGGACGCTTGCAACAACATTCTTCCCAATTGCCCGCCACCAAGGATTCCTATTTTCTGCATATAATTGTTTAATGGCCAAAATTAAGGATTGAAAAATAAATAATAGCATTGTTTTTCAAATAGTAAAGGTGCACTCAATAATATTATCCCGTATGCGAAAATGCTGACGCATTTAAAAACACTTATTTATGAAATATTTTGTGCATTTTTGCATAGACCTAAGACAAATATCTTCTATAAAATTATATTGAATGGATCAGCATATTTATCAACAAATTGTTGAAAGGAAACAAAATCGACAGAAATCTTTTGCCATATTAATAGACCCGGATAAAATGCAAAAGACCGATATTGAAAAGATTGTTTGGCAGGCTGTTGAAGCAAAAGTGGATTATTTTTTTGTAGGTGGAAGTTTGGTCGTTGTCAATACGGTGAATGAAAACATTCAACAGATAAAGGCCAATTGCACAATACCCGTTATTTTGTTTCCTGGCGCACCCTCTCAGGTTTCTTGCTATGCAGATGCATTATTTTTTCTTTCTTTAATTTCTGGTAGAAATGCGGATTTATTAATTGGCCAACATGTTTTAAGTGCACCGATGATTAAACAAAGTGGACTGGAGATCATTCCGACCGGTTATATGGTTATTGATGGCGGCGCCCCCACCTCAGTTTCTTATATCGCCAACACGGCACCAATCCCTGCCGATAAAAGTGATATCGCGTTATGTACAGCGATGGCTGGTGAAATGTTGGGCCTGAAATTAATTTATATGGACGCTGGTAGTGGTGCGTTAAATGCTATTAGCGAAAAGATGATTGAGCGTGTGGCGAAAAACATTAATGTGCCACTTGTTGTGGGAGGTGGCATTACTACGCCAGAAAAAGCTGTCGCCAACTGCAAAGCTGGCGCGGATGTAATTGTTGTCGGCAATGCAATTGAGAAAAATATTTCTTTGATTAAAGAAATAAGCACAGCAATACATGCCGTTTAGGTAAATATGGAATTAGTAAAGATGAATGACGAGGTAACTCCATTTTTAGTACCTACAGATTCGATACTAAAAAATTACAAATCGCCTAATTGTGGACGCAGGACAATATCTTCTACCACGGCTTGCGGTGAAAGATGTGCTGCTGCGTAAATCATTTTCGCAATATCTCTTGCTTCCATAATTCTATTTTCCTCAACGCCGCTACCTTTCCAACTGTCAGACATTGTAGCACCCGGATAAACTCCTGAAACTTTTATTCCGAGCGGCTTTAGCTCTTCCCGCAAGTTTTTGGTAAATCCGGAGAGTGCATATTTACTAATACTGTAGCTGCCACCGTTCGCATAAGCTTTTAACGCCGCAATAGAGCAGATATTAAAAATATGGCCCTGTTTTCTTTCTATCATTAAAGGCAATAACGCCCTTGAAAGGTGATAGGCGCTAAACAGATTTACATTCAACATTTTTTCCAATACGCCTTCTTCTTCGTTGTAACAGCTTCCCGGGAAATACAGGCCAGCATTATTTACCAATATATCCACCGGTTGTTTTGCCGCCAAAATGAGGTTTGCAAAGGTTTGAACCTGATCTTTAATCTGCAAGTCACAGACGAGTGTAGTTACGCTATGCTGAGATGATTTTTCTTCTATGAATATTTTTGATTTTTTTAATTCGCTTTCGTTACGTGCACAAAGAAAAAAATGATGTGCATTTTTGTCTGCTGCGAAAATTTCGGCAACTGCATTGCCAATTCCCTTGGTTGCGCCTGTGATAACAATATTCATCTGTTTTGCGTTTGAAAGTTGAAATGTTGGTTGGCTAATCGTAAATACCAATCATCACTAAAATAAAAGTATGAAACATCAAATGTACTTTCTAATTTTGAAGTATAAAATTTTCCATTATGAAGGAACCTATAAAGAACTATCTCAAAAAAGTGTTTAGATATTTTTTTCAGGGCGTTATTGTTATTGCGCCTATCGCGGTAACGCTTTATTTTGTTTTTTGGTTATTTGAGAGCATTGATAATCTGTTACCTGATCTGGTCGGAGGTTTATTTCCTAATAGGATTAATCAAGAATCGCATATACCTGGTGTCGGCTTTTTGCTCGTTATTTTTTTGATGATTTTTATAGGATGGGCATCCTCTTCTTTTATTTTTGGACAAATTATAGACTTCTTGGGTTCATTGTTGGCAAAGACGCCGGGAGTGAAATTAATTTATTCTTCCGTCAAAGATTTCTTGAAAGCTTTTTCGGGTAGTGAGAAAAAATTTGATAAGCCTGTGCTTGTAAACGTAGATGGAGCCGATGTTTGGCGTGTAGGATTTATTACACAAAATGATGCGGCGCAATTTGATTTATTAGACCATGTGGTCGTATATGTTCCTATTTCTTATGCTATTTCCGGTATCACTTATATTGTACCGCGAAGCAAGGCAAAGCTGATGAAAGAGGGTATTCCATCTGCGGATGCGATGAAGTTTGCGATATCGGGCGGTGTAACAGAATTATAAAAAGCATGGTGCCCACTTTTGAAAAATACGCTACATTGCATTCAATTTCTTTGAAAAATGGCTAAATCATTTATTAATATCAAGCAATTGGCGGAGGCGCTAAACCTTTCGACATCCACCGTTTCTCGCGCATTTAGAGATAAAGGTGATATAAATGCGGATACCAAACAATTCATTTTAGACAAGGCAAAAGAATTAGGTTATTACCCCAATATTTATGCGAGTAATTTGCGAGATTCGAAAAGCAGGACTATTGCGGTCATTATGCCTGAACTGGCTAATAACTTTTTTTCGTTGGCTGTTAAAGGTATAGAAAGGGTGGCACAGGCAAACGGCTACCATACCTTAATTTATGTTACGGATAGCTTGTATCAAAAAGAAGTTGAAATTGTGGAAGACTTGTATAATGGCCGTGTCGAAGGCATTATCATGTCTGTTTCTGGAGAAGGCAGTGATCACAAATACATTAATAAATTAAAGCGAAGTCACATCCCACTTGTATTTTTTGATAGAGTATATGAAGATATAGATGTGCCAAAGGTCGTAACAGATGACTATGAAAGTAGCTTTAAGGCAACTGAATATTTGCTCAAAAATCATTGCGAACCCATTGCATTATTGGTAATTGATAAAAATGTATCTATCGGCAATGCGCGTATGAAAGGCTTTGTTGATGCGCATAAAAAATGTAATGTACCGCTCAATGAAAATCTGGTGGTGGACTGCAGTAATGATATTGAAGAATCTTATCAAATTATAAAACGTACGCTACTTGCTTACAAACCTAAGGCATTGTTGGCGTCGGTAGAGCGTTTGGCCACTACATCCTATTCTGTATGCATGGGAGAGCAAATAAAGATTCCTCAAGAAGTCAAAATTATCGGTTACTCTAATTTGAGTATTGCTTCCTTACTTAATCCATCTTTGTCAACTATTACACAGCCAGCCGAAGATCTGGGTACCAAAGCAGCGGAATTACTCTTTGATATCTTAAAAAATAAGCCACTTTTACAGAAAGAAGTTGTTTTGGAGGCAGAAATTATCCATCGTGTTTCTACAGCCTTATAGGTGAAGCTATCGCCCTTTTTCTTTGCCTTATATTCCGGCAAGATATTGAAAAACAAACAGATGTATGTGAATGAAATGCAAAATGACTAGCCTTAGATGGAGCTCTGTTGCGATTTCTCCTAAAAAAAATTAAAAATTTCTTTAACAAAGATTTGTTTGTTAAAAATATTAATTCTACTTTAGCTTTTTATTTATTTCGGGAACGTTTCCGGGAACGTTTCCGAAAATTGCAAAAAACACATTATTGCAGCCAAAACAACCCGGTAATTGAGCTAAAAAAATTATTTTAAAATTAAACCAATCGAGTAATTATGAAATGCAAGCAATTACTACAATTTCTGTCTTTTGCATTTTTGCTGCTTCTAGGCAGTTCGGCAATAGCGCAGTCCGGCACAATAACCGGAGTGGTAACAGGGCAGGGGAATGTGCCATTAGCCGGAGTTTCCGTTTTAATTAAGGAAACCGGTAAAGGCACTTTTACTGATCCATCGGGTGCTTATAAGATTTCAGCAGATGCCAATGCGAAGACCCTTGTTTTCTCTTATGTAGGTTATCGCAAACAAGAATTGCCTATTACAAGTGCACACATTAATGCTTCTTTGTATGCAGACAGTAGTACACATTTAAGTGATGTAGTAGTTATAGGCTATGGTGCGGTAAGGAAGCAAGATGTATCAGGAGCAGTTACTACACTTACTTCAAAAGATTTTCAAAAGGGAACTATAACCAGTTTTGACCAGATGATTGCAGGTAAAGCCGCAGGTATTACCGTTACTTCTAATGGAGGTCATCCAGGAAGTGGCGGTACTATCCGGGTGCGTGGTACTTCTACAATAAGTGGATCTTCTGATCCATTAGTGGTCGTAGATGGTTTGCCTTTTGCTGGCTATGTAAATCCAAATGATATAGCCTCCATAACAATCTTAAAAGATGCTGCTTCTGCAGCTATTTATGGGTCGCAAGCATCTGGTGGTGTTATTTTAATTACGACTAAAAAAGGGATTCCTGGGGATGTAAAGTTAAATTTCAATACCCAGTTTTCTGTTGCTAAAATTAAAAAATATGTGGATGTGCTGAGTGCAGACCAGTTTAGAAACTACATCGATAATAATTCTTATTTCGATTCCACCGCGAGATCTTTGATGGGAGCTGCTAATACCAATTGGCAGAAGGAAATTTATCAAACTGCACTTACTTCAAATAATAGTTTGAGTATTTCTGGTGGCGTTGGGAAAATACCCTATAGATTATCTGTTGGCTATTTGAACCAAGATGGTATTTTGAAAACAGATAAAATGAAACGTACGACGGGTTCATTGAGTTTAACGCCTTCCTTCTTACAAAATCATTTGAAAGTTGAAATAAACTTGAATGGTAGCTTAACCAAAAGTTATAATGCCAACCAAGGTGCTATTGGTTCAGCGGTAATTTATGATCCTACACAACCCGTGTATGATCCAAGCAATACCTTCTTTGGTGGCTATCATCAATGGATGACCGGTGGTGTTCTTAACCCAAATGCTGCACTCAATCCGGTAGCATTATTAATGCAGCGCGATGATGAGGATAATTATAACCGTGGATTTGGTAACATTCGGCTAGATTATAGCCTTCCATTTATTCCTGAACTGCATTTGATTGCTAATCTTGGTTTTGATGTGGCGACTACCAATGGTTTTACCAGAGAAGATAGCACTTCAGCAAATGCTTGGAAATCGAATAGTGAAGCTGCTCGCGGGATGAACAATAAATATAATAATAAAAACCGCGATCTTTTGGCAGAATATACCTTGAATTATGATAAAACATTTTCTTCGATAAAAAGCCATATCAATGCAATGGCTACTTATGCTTATCAAGACAATAAATACACGAATAACAATTATAGGAATTATGATTTCTTTGGTGATACAATACCAGGAAGTACAGCTCCATTGTATCCAACAGGATTACAACAGAATTCACTTCTTTCGTATCTGGGTCGTTTGATATATACTTACGATGAGAAGTATGTTTTAACGGCATCTATACGTAGTGATGGTTCTTCCAGATTGGCACCGGGATATCGTTGGGTAACTTTCCCATCTGTATCATTGGCTTGGAATATGGCAAAAGAAAATTTCTTGAAAAATTCTAATACGATTTCCACATTGAAATTGCGTGTTAGCGATGGTAAAACGGCTAACCAAGGTGGCGGTTTTGGAAACTACCAATTCTACCCAGGCTATTATTTAAGCGATAACGTTTCTAAATATCAATTTGGTGATAATTTCTACAATATGTACACACCTTCACCGTACAATCTACAACTAACTTGGGAAACGACTACCTCTACAAACGCAGGCGTTGATTTTGGATTCTTGAAAGACAGGATCTCTGGAAGCATCGATGTTTACCATAAACATACCAAGAACTTATTAGTCAATTCATTTCTTGCAGCGGGTACCAATTTTACCAACCAGTTAATTGGTAATATTGGTGAAATGGTAAGTAAGGGTGTAGAATTGAATTTGAGTTTAATTCCAGTTCAAACCAAAGATGCACAATGGACTATCAATTTTAACGCGGCCTATAACAATAGTACTATTACGAAACTTACCCAGCATGCAGATTCTTCCTTCAAAGGTATAGCTGTTGGTGGTATTACCGGTGCAACAGGACAAACGATTCAAGAAGAGTATGTAGGTCAACAACCCAATGCATTTTTGGTGTACAAACAAGTATATGATGCAAAAGGAAAACCTATTGAAGGTGCTTATGCTGATTTGAATGGAGATGGAGCTATCAATCCGATTGATGACCAGTACTTTTATCATTCTCCTTATCCAAAATGGACATTAGGATTCAGTACAAATTTTACGTATAAAAAATGGAGTTTTAGTACAGTATTGCGAGCAAACATTGGTAATTATGTTTATAACAACGTCGCGTCTAACGAAGGGATTGCCTACAATATGGCGGTAAACCAATATTTGGCAAATGCTGTTTCTGATATATTGAATACCAATTTTATCGAGAAGCAACAACAATCAGATTATTACGTGCAAAATGCTTCTTTCTTGAAAATGGATAATATTGGTATCTCTTATAACATCGGTAAAATTTTCCGTTCTGATAGAACCAATTTAACCATCAGCGGAAATGTTCAGAACGTATTTACTGTAACCAAGTATAAAGGCTTAGATCCAGAAATTTATAGCGGTATTGACAATCAGATTTATCCGAATCCACGTGTTTATACTGTTGGTCTAAATCTTAATTTTTAATTTTTATAATTAATACTGAAATGAAAAAACATATTTCGTATATCATATTAGCGGCGGCGTTGGTATTGACCACTTTTTCTTGCAATAAAGACTTGAATAGAATTCCCATCAATACCACAATATCTCAAAACGTGTTTTCTACAGCTGCCGGTACCAAAGAAGCCTTGGCAAAAGTGTATGGTGCTTTTGCACTTACAGGGAGTTCTGGTTCTGGTAGTTCGGACTTAGGAGGTATAGATGCTGGTACTTCTGATTTTCTGCGCTTGTATTGGAATGTACAGGAATTGCCAACAGATGAGTCTATTTGTGCATGGGGTGACCCAGGTATCTCTGACCTCAACTTTATATCTTGGACCTCGGGCAATATTCTTTTGAATGGTTTATACAACCGCAGTGTGTATCAAATTACTGTAGCTAACTCATTTTTAAGAGCGACAGCTACTAATGCCGCTTCCGATTTGTCTTCAAGTGATTTAAAACATTATCGTGCTGAAGCAAGATTTTTAAGAGCTTACCAATATTGGGTGTTAATGGATTTATTTGGCAACCCACCATTTGTGGATGAAAATAGTACAATAGGCTCCACTGCTCCAAAACAAATTATGCGTGCCGATTTATTCAAATATGTTGAAAGCGAATTATTGGCGATAGAACCTGACTTGGCAGCATCTAAAACCAATGAATATGGTCGTGCTGACCAAGCTGCTGACTGGGCATTACTTGCAAGATTATATTTGAATGCAAAAGTATATACTGGTACAGATAGATCTACGGATGCCATTACCTATGCTTCAAAAGTGATTGGTGCAGGCTATTCGTTGATGCCAAAATACAAGAACCTGTTTATGGCGGATAACAATAAAAATAATCCGGAAACAATATTATCTATCAACTATGATCTCAATCAAACGCAAAACTATGGTGGTACTACCTTCTTAGTAAACAGTTGTATTGATGGTAATATCCCTGGTGGACCGAGTGCTTACGGAGTTCCTGGCGGCGGCTGGGGTGGTAATCGTGCAAGATCTCCATTGCCAAAATTATTCGGAGCAGATTATACGACTTCCAATGATAGTCGTGCAAAACTTTTGCAGGAAAATGTGTATGATATCAGTGCTGTGGCAACATTTGCGCAAGGTATTAAAACAGCAAAGTTTAGCAATATGAATTCAGATGGCACTACCCCGGCTAATGCGAGCGTGTTTGCTTCTACTGACTTTCCTTTATTTCGTTTAGGAGAACAATATTTAATATATGCTGAAGCAGTATTGCGTGGTGGTACGGGTGGAGATATGGCAACGGCCATTTCTTACATCAACAAATTGCGCGAACGTGCTTATGGTAACACTTCCGGAGATGTTACCAGCATTACTTTGCCATTCATATTAGATGAACGTGCTAGAGAGTTGTATATAGAAGGATTCAGAAGAACCGATTTAATCCGTTTTGGAGAATTTACGACCTCAACTTATATCTGGCCTTGGAAAGGAGGCACACCGGGTGGGAAAAGTGTAGGAGATTACTACAACTTATATCCGATTCCTTCTTCAGATATTGTAAATAATACCAACCTAGTGCAGAACCCCGGATATGGCGGCACTACCAAATAATCTAAATTAATTATTCGCATTTAAAATATAAATAGTATGAAGCGATTAAATATAATAATGGGCCTTATGGCTATAATGTTGCTTGCACTTGCCTCTTGTAAAAAAGATGGTATAATGCTAACCGCAACAAAAGGTACACAGCCTGTTTTAACAGCGAGCGCGAACAATTTGCAATTCACGCAAGCCGATTCATCTTCCAATGGAATTACCATAACTTGGACTGCATCAGATTATGGTTATCCCGCTGCGGTTTCTTATACTTTACAGTTTAGTGAACATGATTCTGCTTTTTCTTCCATGTCTGAAATTGGTATGGGTACGGCTCTTACCAAAAGCTATACTGTTGCGGCTTTCAATAATTTAGTATTAAGTCTAAATTATCCTGTGGCTGTAAAAGATACCGTTTTGGTCAGAGTAAAATCTCAGATTACTCCTACTGTATTTGTTTATTCTGATGTAATGCAGATTATTACTACGCCATATTCACAAAAACCAATACCTGTAATTACACCTCCCGCTAGTTTATATATTGTTGGTGATGCAACAGCTGGAGGTTGGAATAATCCGGTTCCTACACCTTCACAAAAGTTTACACAAGTAGATCAATATGGTAATGTTTTCGCTGCAGTAGTTCCTTTAATTGGAGGTAAATCATTCGTTTTCTTACCAGTAAATGGCAGTTGGAGTCACAAATATGGTGGTAAAACTGCTGGAACCGGTACATTGCTCGTCGATGGTGATGTGCCAGGTTCAAATACGCCGGGCCCTTCAGCAGATGGATTGTATGAAATAGTGGTAGATTTTGTAAAAGGTACATATACTGTTACCTCTATTACGACTAACCCGATACCTGCTAATTTATATATTGTAGGGGATGCAACAGCTGGTGGCTGGACCAATCCTGTACCTGTTCCTTCGCAGCAATTTACACAGGTAAGCAATGGTGAATTCCAAATTACTGTTCCATTATTATCTACAGGCTCATATTTATTCTTGCCGGTAAATGGTGATTGGTCTAATAAATACGGCGGTTCTTCCGCGGTTGGAGGTACACTTTTTTACGACAGTGCTGTGCCAAATGCAAATACACCTCATCCTGCAGTCGCTGGTAATTACTTGATTGATGTAAATATCTTGGCAAGTACTTATACATTAACCAAACAGTAGATGTTTTCTATAACCAATTTTTAAAAGTTGTGCCGGTAAAAGGCACAACTTTACTATCCTTTAAATTTTAGGATGAAATGCCCGCGATAATTTTTCACACGTAGGAATTTGTATTTCAAGTGTTTCATCCTATCAAAAAATCGTTGCAGCGCAACAATTAAAAATACATCCGGATGAAATTAATTTTTTCAGCCTTTATCTCTTTAAGCCTAATCACGTCGCTAATGGCGCAAAATACTACTGTATTATCTCAACAGGAGGCAGATAACAGTTTGCAACCTAAAAAGATACTTACATCCATAAAAGAATCTTCCGCTCAAAATTATCCGGTTTTATCTCCCGGAAATATTATCAGCATGAAGGAAAATACACAGCAATTGGCGATTCAAACGCAAAATGCTGATGTACAAATCACCGCCTATTCCCCTTCTATTATTAGAATAAGAATGGATAAGGAAAAGCTAGGCCGAGATTTTTCTTATGCGGTAATTGAACAACCTCAGCCTTGTAAAACGCGTGTTACACAGAATGAAGAGGCGATTATTTTTGCGACCGATTCCGTAAAAACCGTTATTACTAAAAGGCCTTTTTCTGTTGCCTTTTATACCATTGATGGAAAACTAATTTCAGAAGATGAAAAAGGACTTGGTACCTCATGGATTGGAGATCAAGTGACGACTTATAAAACCCTACAAAAAGGAGAACGGTTTATTGGTCTTGGAGAAAAAACAGGCAACCTTGACAGAGCGGGTACGGGTTATACCAATTGGAACAATGATGCTTATGGTTACAGCGTTTCGCAAGATCCTATTTATTCTACCATTCCTTTTTACATAGGTATTCATGACCATGTAAACTATGGTATATTCTTAGACAATACTTATCAGTCCGATTTTAATTTTGGTGCCAGTAATAATCGCTTTTCTTCTTTTGGTGCTGACGGCGGAGAGATGAATTATTATTTTATTTATCGTACAGAATTAAAAGATATTATTACCGATTACACCGCTTTGACGGGTCGTATGCCAATGCCGCCATTGTGGAGTATTGGTTATCAACAAAACAGATACAGTTATTATCCCGATTCGGAAGTGATGCGCATTGCCAGAACATTGCGGGAGAAGAAAATTCCTGCGGATGGTATTACGCTTGACATCCATTATATGGATAAATATAAATTGTTTACTTGGGATAAAAAGCGTTTCCCTGATCCCGTAAAAATGAATCAGGATTTGGAAAAGTTAGGCTTTAAAACAACAGTAATTGTTGACCCGGGTATTAAAGTGGAAGATGGTTATGCTGCGCATGAAGACGGTGTTGCAAAGAATGTTTTTGTAAAATATCCTGATGGTACACCTTGGACGGCTCAGGTATGGCCGGGCTGGTGCAACTTTCCGGATTTTACAAGTGTCAAAGGAAGAGATTGGTGGGAACATAAAATAAAAATACTGGCAAATGCGGGTGTGGACGGCATTTGGAACGATATGAATGAAATTGCCAGTTGGGGAAATAAAATGCCCAACAATGTCATCTTCGATTATGATGGTGAGCCTACCACGACGTTGCAAGCGCATAATGTGTATGGCATGCAAATGGCGCGTTCTAGTTATGAAGGGGCTAAGGCTTCTTTTGCGAGAAGGCCTTTTATCCTTACCAGAGCCGGCTACGCAGGCCTGCAAAGATATACCGCTATCTGGACCGGCGATAATCGCGCGGAAGACAGCCACATGATTGCTGGTCTAAGGTTGTTGAATAGTCTTGGGTTGAGTGGTGTTGCTTTTACCGGAATGGATATTGGCGGCTTCACCGGGAATCCTTCCATTGCTTTGTATGCGCGATGGATTCAGATAGGTGCTTTTACACCTTATTTTAGAAACCATACAGCAGTCAATACAAAGTCCGCAGAGCCTTGGACTTTTGGAGAGGAAGTAACAGAAATTGCACGTAACTTCATCGGCCTTCGATACAAATTGTTACCTTATATTTATTCCAACTTTTATGAAGCAACGCAAGACGGTTTGCCTGTAATGCGCAGCCTAGCTATCAATTACGCTTTTGATAGTCATATTTACGATACGCGTTATCAGAATGAATATTTATTTGGAAGCTCTTTGTTGGTATTGCCTTACGAGAGTGAACAGCAATTTGGCGAAGCCTATTTTCCTGCGGGAAAATGGTACAATTTATTTTCAGGAGAATTGCAAAAGGGGAATGAAGAGAAAGTGTTGAAGCTCTCTTACAGCAAGCTCCCTGTGTATGTGAAAGGAAGCAGCATTATTCCGATGCAGTCCCTCATTCAAACGACAGCAGAACAGCCCAAAGACACATTGTACTTGAATATTTATAAAGGGGACGTGGATAATCGTTTTGTTTATTATGAAGATGATGGCGAATCCTATAAATATGAACAAGGCGCGTTCTACAAACGTCTCGTGAAATATGACGCTGCCAATAAAATAATTAGTTTGGAGAATGTAGAAGGTAGTCTGGCTTCAAAATTCAAACACATAAAATTAATCATGCACGGCTTTGATGCAAATGAAAAATTTGCTATCAACGGCCAGGAGGCAAAATTCAAAAAAGATTTCGTTGCCTTACTCACACCGATTTCAAAGTTTGACCCTCAGGGAGTGGCGAATCCTTTAGAAGGTGAAGATGTGTTGAGTTGCGTGATTGCAAACGGCAATAATACAATCGCTATACAATATTAATTTGGTAACTTTAGGAATGACCATTAAACTTATGACGTGCAATGGCCTTCATCTTTTCAATCCTTTCTCATGAAGCGTTTTTTTACTGTTCTATTTGGCTTATTTATTCTTAATTTTTCTTTTGCGCAAATGCCTGCATTAGAAAGAGTGGTGCCGATGTTTTGGTGGACAAATATGGTGAACCCGCATTTGCAATTATTGGTACATGGGAATAAAATTGCTGATTGCAAAGTACAATTAAAATATAAAGGTGTAACGCTACAAAAAGTAAATAAGGTAGAAAATCCCAACTATCTTTTTCTCGATTTATGGATTGATAAAAATACAAAGCCCGGCAGTTTTGATATTGTTTTTT
Source organism: Arachidicoccus sp. (assembly GCF_050436765.1). NCBI lineage: Bacteria > Pseudomonadati > Bacteroidota > Chitinophagia > Chitinophagales > Chitinophagaceae > Arachidicoccus > Arachidicoccus sp. Next base: position 30,218 of record NZ_JBNQGD010000357.1, read on the forward strand.
CTGCAAAAGGGAAGAAGGATTTGCATTACACTTATCAGTTGAAGCAACAAGACAAATCACCGAACCGTATACAAGGCGTTACCGATAAAGATTTGATTTACCTGATAATGCCTGACCGTTTTTCTAATGGTGATACCACCAATGATAGAGTTGCCGGAATGAAAGACCAAACATTGAATCGCGATTCAATGTATTACAGGCACGGCGGCGATTTGCAAGGAATTATCAATCATTTAAGTTATCTAAAAGATTTGGGCGTTACCGCAATTTGGTGTACACCTATGATTGAAAACGATATGACGCATGCGTCTTATCATGGATATGCTGCAACCGATTTGTATAAGATTGATCCGCGTTTTGGAACAAATAAATTATACAAAACTTATGTGGAAAAATGCCACGCGATGGGGTTAAAAGTTATCAAAGATGTGGTGCATAATCATATTGGTTCTGAAGGTTGGATAATGAAAGATTTGCCCATGAAGAGTTGGATACATCAATGGCCAAACTATACCAACACCAATTACCGCGACCAACCTTTGATGGATATTCATGCTTCGGCTTCCGATAGGAAATCACAATTGGATGGATGGTTTGTTCCATCGATGCCCGATGTGAATCAAAACAATCCTTACGTTCAAAATTATTACATACAAAATCATATTTGGTGGATAGAATATGCAGGTATCGATGGTTTGCGTTTGGATACTTATCCTTACAATGACCCTGCGTTTATGGCGAAGTGGGCAATTGCGTTGAAGGCGCAGTTTCCACACCTTTCCATCTTCGGAGAAACTTTTGTGCAGACAGTTGCAGAGCAAGCGTTTTATGCCGGAGGTAATAGAGTTAATCGTGGCTTCGATACACATTTGCCGGGCGTTACAGACTATGCTTTGAAGAGTGCAATATATGAAGCATTGAATGGGAAATTCAGTTGGGATGGCGGGGTTAGCCGTTTGTACGAAACGCTTTCGCAAGATTTTTTATATAAAGATCCAACGTGCAATTCTATATTTTTAGACGACCACGATGTGAGTCGTTTTTATTCGGTGATAGGAGAAAATTTTGATAAATATAAAGAAGGCATCGGCATACTTTTAACGATGCGCGGCATCCCCGAAATATATTACGGCACAGAAATTTTCATGAAAAATTTTGACGCGCCTGATGGCCTGGTGCGTGAAGACTTTAAAGGTGGTTGGGCAGAAGACAGTGCAAATAAATTTACTGCACAAGGAAGAACCGCAAAAGAAAACGACGCGTTTAATTATGTAAAAACTTTGGCAAATTTTAGAAAAAATAGCACAACATTACAAACGGGCAAACTGATGCAGTATGTGCCTGAAGATGGAGTTTATGTTTATTTCCGGTACGATGATAAACAGACTATAATGATAATTGTAAACAGTAATGATACGCTGAAAAAATTGAATACACGGCGTTTTAGCGAAAGAATGAATGGGTTTACAGGCGCGGAAAATGTTGTTACTAAAGAAAAAATTTCAAATATTGCATCGCTCGCATTCGCTGCTCAATCTACCACTATTTTGAAGTTGAATAAATAATGTTCTAATGATTAAGTGTCGAAATATTATTTTATATGTTTTTTTGTTTGCGGCCTTTTTAGGGTGTAAGCAAAAAAATGAAAATGAGAATAAATCAGGAAAACCTGTTATTTATCAATTAGTGGTTCGTCTGTTTGGTAATCAAAATTCTACTAATAAATATTATGGTTCTATCCAGGAAAATGGGGTAGGGAAATTGGACGATATTAACGACAAAGCATTGGATAGCCTGAAGGCATTGGGCATTACTTATATTTGGTACACCGGTATTTTGGAGCACGCGACGATGACTGATTATTCAAAATATGGTATTAAGGTTGATGACCCTGATGTTGTTAAAGGTCGTGCAGGTTCTCCTTACGCGGTGAAAGACTATTACGATGTGGATCCTGATTTGGCTGTAAACGTCCAAAATAGAATGGCAGAATTCCAGGCACTGATTGATAGAACGCACCATCATCAATTGAAGGCGATTATTGATTTTATTCCCAACCACGTCGCGCGTGGTTATTTCTCTGACGCCAAACCTGATTCTGTCATTGGTTTTGGTGAGCAAGACGATACAAGTGTTGCTTTTAGCCCCCACAATGATTTTTATTATATTCCAAAATCCCAATTTATTGTACCTAGAGGCGCTGATGCCGGGGGGCCTGATTTTCATAGTAAACTAAAAGATGGCAAGTTCGATGAGCACCCTGCAAAAGCCACCGGGAATAATGTTTTTAGACCTGATCCGTCTATTGATGATTGGTACGAAACTATTAAATTGAATTATGGTGTAGATGTAATGAATGGCGACAAAGAATATTTTACACCTTTGCCGCCTGTTTGGAAAAAGATGCGCGACATTTTGGTTTTCTGGGCGCAGAAAGGTGTTGATGGTTTTCGCTGTGATGTGGCAGAAATGGTACCTGTCGCATTTTGGCATTGGGTTATTCCGCAGGTAAAAAAAGTGAACCCTCAGATAATATTCATTGCAGAAGCCTATACGCCTGGAAAGTATGAGCAGTATTTGAACTATGGAGGTTTCGATTATTTATATAACAAAGTTGGTCTCTACGATGCTTTGAAAAAATTGATTAAAAATGATAGTGGTGCTTCCGTAAGCGAGATTGATACTTTGATGCATTTTCAAAAAAAGTTTTCTTCGCACATGTTGAATTTTTTGGAAAATCATGATGAAAAGAGAATCGCTTCTAAACAGTTTGCAGATAATCCATTTTTGGCTGAGCCGGCAATGGTTGTGGCTGCCACGATTTCCAACGCTCCTGTGATGATATATTTTGGACAAGAACTGGGTGAAAAAGCCGAACGAGCGGAAGGATTTGGAGCAGATGATGGCAAAACGACCATTTTCGATTACTGGGGTGTGCCCGCAGTGCAGCAGTGGACTAATGGTGGAAAATTTGATGGTGGGAAGCTTTCTGAAAGACAAAAGGATCTACGCAATTTTTATCAGCGTCTCTTGCATATAGCCGGGGAAAACACAGCCCTCTATAAAGGCGATTATCAAGTGGTAAGGAATAAGGATTTTAACGATAAGCAACTTGCTTACTTGCGTTTTAACGGACAACAAAAAATATTGATAGCCGTAAATTTTGACCGAAAAGATACTTTAAAGACGACTATTCAACTTTCGAAAAACACTGGCAATACAAAGATCTTTAAAACGGCTGATAATTTATTTACCCAGGAGAAACAAAGTATTGAAAACGGCATTGCAATTACTGTTCCGCCTAGCGGATATGAAGTATTAAAATTAGATTAGATGGAAAATACTGTTACAAAACCACGGCTTTCTTTGGCGAAAATAATCAATATGAGTATTGGTTTTTTCGGTATTCAGTTTGCCTTTGGATTGCAAAATGCCAATGTAAGCAGGATATTTCAATCCTTAGGGGCTAACATAGATTCCATCCCTATTTTATGGATTGCGGCACCATTAACTGGTTTGATCGTGCAGCCCATAATTGGACACGTAAGTGATAAAATTTGGTGGGGAAAATGGGGAAGAAGAAGGCCCTTCTTTTTCATTGGTGCTATTTTAGGTTCTATTGCTTTGTTTATTTTCCCGGATGTGGGAGCATTGTGGATTGCGGCGATTTTCTTATGGATTCTAGATGCTTCAATCAATGTTGCGATGGAGCCGTTTCGAGCTTTTGTTGGTGATATGTTGCCAGATGAACAGAGGACTTCGGGCTTTGCCATGCAGAGTTTTTTTATCGGATTAGGTGCGGTAATTTCTTCTGCACTTCCTTATTTATTGACAGCCTTACATGTAAATAATACGCCACTTCCCGGTCATATTCCCGACTCCGTAAGGTATTCGTTTTATATAGGAGCCATCGTATTTTTTGCCTCAGTGGCTTATACTGTCTTTACAACGAAAGAATATTCTCCGGAAGAGTTTAAAAAATTTGGCTTGGTAGATGAAACACATCATCATGTAAATATAAAAACGCCGGTATCTAAATTTAGATTGAGAGGTGTGATTTGGCTAGTAGTAGGTTTAGCCCTTACGATATTATTGGACCAATATAACCGAACAGCGAAAGTGGCTTTGGAAAAAGAGTTATATGTTTTGTCTTTGGGAATCGCCGTGTATGGTTTGTTTCAAATATTGGCAGCTCTTTACTTAAAAAAAGGAAATAAAAATGGTTTGGTAGAAATATTAGACGATTTAAATTTTCTCCCCTCTACTATGAAGAAATTGGCTGTAATTCAGTTTTTTACTTGGTTCGCCTTGTTCTCCATGTGGATTTATGCTACACCTGCCTTGGCCCAACATCTATTCAATACCGTTGATTCTTCATCTAAAGCCTATAATGATGTAGGAAATTGGGTAGGTGTTCTGTTCGCTTTTTACAATGGCTTTGCCGCCTTGTTTGCCTTTTTATTACCCGTTTTAGCGAAGAAGTTTTCAAGGCCTATTACCCATTTTATTGCATTGATTTTCGGAGGCCTTGGGCTGATTACATTCTATATTTTTAAAACCGAGAACATGCTTATCCTCAGTATGTTGGGCGTTGGTTTTGCCTGGGCAAGTATTCTGTCAATGCCCTACTCAATGCTTACACAAGCTTTGCCTCAAAAGAAGATGGGCGTTTATATGGGTATTTTTAACTTTTTTATCGTGATTCCGCAAATATTGGCTGCTACTTTATTAGGCATTTTTACAAAACACCTTTTTGGTGGGAATGCCGTGTTCACGATCGTGTTAGGTGGTATATCAATGATTGTTGCAGCATTTCTTACATTAAGAATTAAAGAAAAAGCGATGAATAAATATTTCAAGAGCTTCTAAATCAGGTACTT
>NZ_JBNQGD010000358.1:0-9895 GCF_050436765.1 Arachidicoccus sp.
TCGAGTAAGCCAGCAAAGTCAATTTTTTTGCTCGGAATAAACCAGCCTAGTTGTTCCGCATCGATATTACCCTTGCCCTTAAAAACTTCCCGAGCATTTTTAAAAAATTCCCCCGTGAGCGTAAGTTCCGCGTTAATAATGTCTTTTTGGGATTTGTTATGTGCCGTTCCTCTTTTATAGTTTTCTAATATCAGTTGAAGTTTTTTGTCTGATGCCCTATTTTCACTGTCCTGCACCGAAGCAGTGTCATTATTTAGCAAATTGACGAAGTTGCCTGCTTGCTCAATCAAACCACTTGTATCGAACCAGGCAAATTCGAAGTTTCTTTGGCGATAAAAATCTATATACATTGTTTCAAAATCCTTGTAAATAGTATCTCTTTCGATAAATGCGTGGATGTCCGCACTGTCTAGAAATAGATTATTGTAAGATGTTTTAGGTGTAATGGATGTATCGATGGCGGCCCTTTCTTTCTTTTGATTGTGGCAACTAGAGATACCAATGAATATAGAAAAGAAGAAAATGCAATGTATAACTTTACGTGTCGACATATAATTAGAAAGTTGTTTAATGTAATAATAATACCGCGGCAACCAGACCTGCTGTTTCAGTGCGAAGGCGCGTTTCACCTAAAGATACCGGAATATATTTATGTGCCTTACTCAGTGCAATTTCATGCGGTGAAAAGTCGCCCTCCGGACCTATAAGAATGATTTTACTTTGCTCAGTTTTATTTGTTGGCAAGATAGCCTTTTCCGCATCATCTGCACAATGCGCTATATATTTTTCTGCATAATTTTCTTTAGAAATGACTTGTTCGAAACTTGTTAACTCTGAGAGTTGAGGTAAGTGCAATTGTTGACTTTGAAGCATCGCGGATATTAAAATATGATGTAATCGTTCATACCTTATGTTGAGCCTTTCGGAATGCTCGCATTGCATTAAAATTATTTTTGTTACCCCTATTTCCGTAAGTTTTTCCAGAAGCCATTCCATTCTAGCGCTGTTCTTGGTAGGTGTAATAGCTATACACAGATTTTTTCTATCGGATGGAAAAAACTTCCTGTCAAGCATTTTTACGGAACAATTTTTTTTGTGAGCAGATATAATTCGTACCGTAAGCAGGTTGCCCAAACCATCTGTTATGTGCAACCTGTCACCTATTTTCATTCTTAGTACCTGTACGCAATGTTTACTTGAATTTTCACTCAAATTAAAAGTGGATAAATCTTTAGCTATTTGGGGTTCGTAAAATAGGGGTAATTGCATTTGTAAAATAGTCAGTTAAAACTATGGTGGAATATTTTAAAATAGGTTTAAAGAAAGTATAGGCCTCAGTTGGGCTCAATCTTCTGATCAAGATAATTTGTATTAAAGTCCTTCAGCGGGTTTTAATACAATTATATCTTTAGGATAAAAATAGGTTATCAAATTCCATTTAATCTTATATTTTTCTAAGGTAAAAGAATTTTCGGAATCAACAACGGCGCGTATTTTAAATAACGTTTTCTTTATCGGAGCATCCACTTGCCATGTTGTAATTTTTTATATTAGACTTTATTTGAATCGTAAACATCATATAATTTATTATTTCTTTCATTTTTGGATTGGCTATTTATCCCCCAAAATGAAGGAGAGCGCATAACACGCGTTAAGAAGCCGCATCGAGCACAAAAATAGGATGTAGTTTCACTTTAAAGGGATTTTTGAAGAAGATTTCTTCAAATCGGTGCCAACAATGGGAATCTTCACTTAGATCTATGTAAAAAAGTCATTTTGATATTTGCATTATTCCCGTTTTGCGCCATTTTGTGTTTACTTTTATTTAATTTAACCATTGGCATTTTAATTGAAATTGATTCAGCCTAGCTTTAGGTAATATTAAAGCGACAACTTGACTTTACGAAAATACAATATATGACAAATAATAGTATTCTATTTCAAAATAATGACGATAACGAATTTCTACCTATTTTACCAATGAATGAAATAGATGCAGAATTAGAAAACTTAGAAGTACCGGAAAATATTATTTTGCTCCCGTTGAGGAATATGGTACTTTTTCCCGGAGTCGTTATACCCATTACGGTGGGTCGGGACAAAAGTATCAATGCCGTAAATGATGCATATAAAGGCAACAAATTGATTGGTGTCTTGGCGCAAAAGGATGTGAACATAGAAGAACCCTCTGCGAAAGATCTGACCAAAGTGGGGACGATAGCTAAAATAATTAAACTTATAAAAATGCCGGATGGGGGAACGACCATCATTATACAGGGCAAAAAAAGATTTAAAGTTAAAAGTATAGCGCAGGAGGATCCTTATTTTAAAGCGGCCGTAGAAGTTTTGCAAGAAGCACCATCGCCTGAAGACGAGGAATTTTTGGCACATTTAAGTAGCATTAAAGATTTAGCTACACAAATAATACAGTTGTCACCCAGCCTTCCTACAGAGGCTTCGATTATTTTGCAGAATATAGAAAATCCGGGCTTTTTGATCAATTTTGTAAGTAGTAATCTTAATAGCGAATTACTTGAAAAACAAGAGCTTTTAGAGATTGATCTGATAAAAGATCGGTCGCTTCGTCTGGTAACTCTTTTACAAAAGCAATTGCAATTTGCTGAGTTAAAAAATAAAGTAACGAATAACGCTCGTAATGAAATAGATAAACAACAACGCGAATATTTCCTGCAACAACAGCTCAAAAGTATTAAAGATGAGTTAGGTGGTGACAACAATGACTTAGAAATTTCGGCAATGAAAAAGCAGGCCGACACTAAAAAATGGCCAGAAGCAGCCAAAGAGTTGTTTAATGCTAATATTGCAAAATTAGAGCGCATGCACCCCAGCACGCCAGACTACTCAGTATTGTACAATCATACAGACTTTATTTTGAATTTACCTTGGGACGATTTTTCGAAAGATAACTACGATTTAAAATATGCTGAAAAGATTCTTAATCAAGACCATTACGGTGTGAAGAAAATAAAAGAACGAATCTTGGAATATTTGGCCGTGCTAAAATTAAAAGGCGATATGAAAAGCCCTATACTTTGTTTTGCGGGCCCTCCAGGGATCGGTAAAACTTCACTGGGGAAGAGTATTGCGAATGCGATGGGGAGAAAATATATTCGTTTAAGCTTGGGTGGCTTGCATGATGAAAGTGAAATACGCGGCCATCGCAAAACCTATATCGGCGCTATGCCGGGTCGTATTTTGCAAAGTATTAAAAAATCAAAAACCTCTAATCCTGTCATTATTTTAGATGAAATAGATAAAATTGGTAGTGAATATAAAGGAGATCCTTCTTCTGCTTTATTGGAAGTTCTTGATCCTGAGCAGAATAACACGTTTTATGATAATTATCTGGAATTAGAATATGATTTGAGTAAAGTGCTTTTCATCGCTACTGCCAATAGTATTCAAAACATACAACCAGCATTGCGCGATCGATTAGAAATTATCAATCTGAATGGATATGCTATTGAGGAAAAAGTAGAAATAGCCAAGAAGTATTTGGTTAAGAAACAGAAAGAAGCGCATGGTCTGGGTAAAGAAAAAATCAAAATTAGCGACAAGGTTCTTGAAAAGATAATTGAAAGCTACACACGCGAAAGTGGCGTACGTGAATTAGACAGGCAGTTAGCAAGTTTAATGCGTAACCTTGCTAAAAAAGTGGCCTTAGAAGAAGAGCTTCCTGCTTCTATTACTGAAGAATTTACCCAAGAGGTGATGGGCAAACCGCGTTTTTCTAATGAGATATACAAAACGGCAAATATGCCGGGGGTAGCTGTAGGGTTGGCCTGGACCTCAGTAGGGGGGGATATTTTGTTTATTGAAGCCTTGCTATCTGAAGGAAAAGGAGAGCTTAAACTTACCGGCAATTTAGGAGAGGTAATGAAAGAAAGTGCTATGACTGCACTGAGTTATGTAAAGGCAAACGCAAAGAAATTGGGGATTGATATAAACGACTTTTCCAAGAAGAATATTCATATTCACGTGCCCGAAGGAGCCGTACCCAAAGATGGCCCGAGTGCCGGCATTACTATGCTTTCAGCAATCACTTCGGCTTTTACTGGCAAGAAGTTGAAGCCATTTTTAGGAATGACCGGAGAAATAACGCTGCGTGGACAAGTATTGCCGGTTGGTGGCATAAAAGAAAAAGTACTGGCGGCAAAAAGAGCAGGCTTAAAACAATTGATTCTATGTGTTGAAAATGAAAAAGACATTCAGGAAATAGATGCTACATTTATAAAAGGACTTCAGTTTCATTACGTAAGAGAAATGGAAGAGGTATTGGAATTTGCCTTAACGAAATAATATCAGATAAGCGAGATTTATTTTTTGTTTTATAAACAGTATGTTATAACTTTGAAAACGTTATTAATTTAATAATATTACATATAAGATCATTTTTTATATAAACTTTTCATGTTGGTTGTTTTAAGGGTTATAGTTCCCACATTTCTATGTGGGAATTTTTTTTGAAATTAAATGAATACCATTCGTGCAATTTTGTGTATTATTGCGTACCGGACAACAATAAATAACTATAGATGTATCCTAATTTATATTACCTCTTTCAAGATTTGTTTGGCGTAAAAATTTCTTTTTTGAAAGTTGTCAACTCTTTTGGTTTTTTTGTAGCGCTGGCATTTTTAATTACAGCATGGTTTATTTCACGCGAATTTAAACGCCGCCAGGCGTTAGGTTATTTTACTTATAAGGAGAAAATAATAACTGTTGGCAAGCCTGCTTCTACAGCTGAATTGTTTTCAAATTTTTTACTCGGATTTGTATTGGGATATAAAATATTGGGCATTTTCTTCATTAAATCCGCCCTCGCTAATCCGCAACAATTTATATTTTCAGCTAGTGGGAATGTGCCGGTGGGGATATTAGTGGGGATTATTTTTGCGTTTTTAAAATGGAGAGAAAAACACAAACTAAAATTAGCTACGCCGGAACAAAGAACATTGCGTATCTGGCCAAGTGACAGGGTAGGAGATATTGTTATTATCGCTGCTGTCGCTGGATTTATTGGCGCTAAAATATTCGATAATCTCGAAAATTGGGATCGATTTATTCAGGATCCCTGGGGGAATTTGTTTTCTGCAAGTGGACTTACTTATTACGGAGGTTTAATATTTGCTACCATCGCCCTTTGGTATTATTTCAGTAAAAATAAAATGCGTTTTATCAATGTCGCTGATACTATAGCTCCGACATTGATGCTTGCTTATGGATTGGGTCGTATTGGTTGTCAGGTGGCAGGTGATGGAGATTGGGGCATTATTAATAGCGCATATCTTTCTGACTCTAACGGAAAGTTGAGTTTGTGTACAGCTGAACAATTTAAGCAAGCGGCTATTATTTTTAAAGATCATTCAGAGCAATACGGGATCGTTGGTGAAATACAACATGCGGCTTTCAAAGGAGTCAGTTGGTTGCCGGACTGGCTATTTGCCTACAATTATCCTCACAATGTAAATAACCAAGGAATTCCCCTGGCTAATTGCACTTGGGGAGACTATTGCAATTATTTGCCGTTGCCAGTATTCCCGACACCTTTATATGAAATTATTATGTCGATTCTGCTATTTGCTATTTTATGGTATTTTAGAAAGAAGATTACCTATCCGGGCAAAATGTTCGGCTGGTATCTTATTGTGAATGGTGCGGAGCGTTTCTTGATAGAACAAATTCGTGTAAATACTAAATATGATATTTTGTTTCATCCCTCGCAGGCAGAAATTATATCATTGTTATTAGTGGTGGTGGGTATCCTATTGGTAACGATGGCTAAGAAGTTTTTCAAGCCACTTATACCAGTCATCAAACCTAATTAAGATGAAGTTTTTGATTATCCGATTCTCGTCTATTGGAGATATTGTCTTAACTACACCAGCTATTCGTTGCTTGCGCAAACAATATCCCAGAGCAGAAATCCATTTTCTTACAAAAAAAAAGTTCAAAGCAGTTACGATCGCTAATCCCTATATTGATAAATTTCACTATTATGATGATAACTTTTCAATACTGAGAAGGGAATTAAAGGCCGAGCATTTCGACTATATCATTGATTTACATAAGAACCTACGAACACTGCGTTTGTGGTTTTCACTTCGGACCAAATGGCTTTCTTATCAAAAGCTCAGTATCCAGAAATTTCTTCTGACCAAGTTACATATTGATGTAATGCCCAGAAAACATATTACGCTGCGTAGTCTGGAAACACTGGAGACATTGGGTGTCGTTGATGATGGATTGGGGTTGGATTATTTTATTCCCGTAGAAGATGAAGTTCCCTGGAATACATTACCCCTTACCCATAGGGATTATTTTGGCGCCATGGTAATTGGTGCTTCTTATTACACCAAAAAATTACCGGTCGATAAACTGATAGAACTTTGTGACAAAATAAATGCACCAATTATATTGTTAGGTGGAAAAGAAGATTTTGTGGAAGGTGAGAGGATCGTAGCAGGAAGCAAATCTACGCTTGTTTTTAATGCTTGCGGCAAGTTTAGCTTAAATGGGTCTGCTGATTTGGTTAAAAAATCTTCCTGGGTTATTTCACACGATACGGGGCTTCAATATATTGCCTGTGCATTTCAAAAATCCGTAATGGCCGTGTGGGGCGGCACTTCACCCAAGTTGGCCGTGGAACCCTATTATGGCACAAAAAAAACCGCCTTGTTCAAAAATTTTATCGTGCCTGATTTGCCTTGTCAACCCTGTTCGAATTTTGGAACCAAAACTTGCCCAAAGAAGCATTTTAAATGCATGAAAAATCAGGATACAACTTCGATTGCACAACAGTTAGCAGAAAACTATAGTCGCTAAAAGATAGTTTTTGGATAAATAAGTATTACACCCATTGGGCCTATTTTTCTAAATTTGTGTTTCACTTATCTTTATACAAATAATTTAAAATGAAATTAGTAAGAAGTATTTTTACTTTGGCTTTTAGCACGTTTCTCTTGCATGCCAATTTTTGCCAAGCACAGACTGTACAACAAATTCAAATAAAATCTTTTGCATTACAATCTTCCACTCAAATTAAGGAAGGGGGTAAAGAACTCTCTAATCCTAATTTTGATTCCAAAATCCCATGGTTTAAGGCGACTGTCCCCTCTACAGTTTTAACCGCATTGGTGGCAAATCATGTATACCCGAGCCCTTATATAGGAATGAATAATATGTTGATCCCTGATGCCTCCGATAGCTTTAATGCGACATACCATTTATCTAAATATTCTTATTTGCCCAATGTGAAAAACCCATGGAAAGACCCTTATTGGTATCGTACCGATTTTAAGGTAGCGAAGGCAGATAAAGGGCAAACTTTTCAATTAATATTCGATGGTATTAATTATCGCGCAGAAGTTTGGCTAAATGGTCATTTGATTGCAGACTCTTCTGAAATGGTGGGTATGTTTGCCAAATATAATTTTGATGTAACAAAATTTATTAATTACGGGGATAAAAATGGGTTAGCTGTAAAGATTTATCCGCTTGATTACCCTGGTAAGCCGGATTCGGCGCAGTTAAAAGCATTGGGATCTTTCTTTCTAAATGGTGGTCCAACCGGAGATATCGGAAAAAACGTAACTGAGCTCTGCTCCGTGGGTTGGGATTGGGTACCCGCAGTAAGAGACAGAAATATGGGCATTTGGCAGCCTGTTTATCTACGAAAAACTGGTTCTGTTACTTTTGGCCAAAGCAAGTTAGTGACAGAATTGCCCAATTTGCCTGATACTAATATGGCTAAAATTGATTTACAATTTGATTTAAATAATCATTGGAATAAAAAAATAAATGGGGCTATTAAAATTAGTATAACTCCAGAAAATTTTAATAATCAATCAATTAGAAAAATATCATTTACTCAAAATATTTCTATAGACGCTCAATCTTCCAAAACAATTAAATTAAATGCAAATAATGTAAAATCTTTGTTGGTGAAAAACCCTGCGTTATGGTGGCCCAATGGTTATGGAGCACCTAATTTGTATAGAATAAAAATGCAATATGTAGAGGAAGACAAGGTTTTGGATGATACCAGCTTTGTCTTTGGTATTCGTACAGTAAGCTCATCTTTAAATTTTGTTAATGATTACGCACGCAGATATTTTTACGTGAATGGGAAACGCATACATCTGGTAGGCGGTGCGTGGGTGCCTGATATGATGTTGAATAGGAATGCTACCCGATTTGACTATGAAATGCATCTTTGCCAAAATGCCAATCTGAATTTGATAAGAATCTGGGGTGGCGGTATTACGCCGCCTGAACCATTTTGGGATGCGGCAGACAGACATGGCATGTTAGTGTGGAATGACTTTTGGGTAACCGGTGACACACAAGGTGAATTTAAAGGCTCACCTGACTATCCTTTTCAGGGAGAGGTGTTTGTACGAAATATGCGTAGCTCTATTTTAAGTATTCGTAATCATCCAAGCCTATTGGTTTGGACAGGGGGAAATGAAGGGCATGCCAGAAAAGAACTTTATGATGCAATGCGTAAATCAATTATTGAATTAGATGGTACAAGGCCTTTTATACCAAGCTCTTCTGGATATGCAAAGCTACCAAAAGATTGGCCTCAAGCGTGGCCGGATAATCTACCTGCCGGCGTGTATAGTGGCGGCCCATACCATTGGGAAGATCCCAAGGATTATTATGCTTTAGCTGACGCGCAAAAGGATTGGGTATTCAAAGATGAAACAGGGATTCCGTCGCAACCGCCTTTAAATACACTAAGAAAGGTGATTCCCAATCTTGTTTGGGATACCCTTTTACCTTTTCCGATGAATAATGTTTGGGGCTATCATGATGCATGTACTGGCGCTGGGATGTACGATAAATATTATCAAGATATGGTTGTAAGATATGGACAACCAATGGATATTGATAGTTTTTCTAATAAAATGCAATTAATGAACGCGACCGGTTATCAGGCAATTTTTGAGGCGGCTAATTCTAAAATAAGTCAAACTGGAGGCGTAATGCTATGGAAATTAAATGCTGCTTTCCCAAGTGTGATTTGGCAAATTTACGATTGGTATTTATTACCGAATGCTGGTTATTATTTCATGAAAAACGCTTGTGAACCTATTCATATTCAATTCAATCGGAATGATTCTTCGGTTGCCGTAATTAATAGAACCCGGTTTAATTCTAAAAGATATCTGGCTGAAGCCGATGTATATTCAGTGGATGGCAAGAAGGAGTTTCATACTTCTGGAAAAGTTTCCGATATAGCCTCCGATGATGCCGCATTCGCGTTGTCGCTAAAAAGCTATTTGCAACAAAACCCGAACTTTTGTTTTATTGATTTGCATTTAAGAGATGAGGCCGGTGAAATGGTTTCAAGAAATATTTATTGGACTGCAAAAGACAATGATTATCAAGCATTAAATAAAATGCCGACCGCGAAAATTTCAGCGAACATAATAAGCATAGCGAGACAGAAAGGCAGCGAATCATTTAGCCTTCAAATAAAGAATATTAGCAAACAAATGGCGTTTTTCACTCGGCTACAATTAATACAGCACGGGGAAGAAGTGCTGCCCAGTTTTTGGTCGGATAATTATATTTCGCTAATACCAGGTGAGGCACAAATATTAACAGTAAGGGTACCTTCCTCCTTATTACTCAATAAGCCAGTTAACATTATTATATCCGGATGGAATAGTGTTAGTCAGAAATTGAAGGCGCAGTAAAAGGGAAATATCTTATAGTAATAGAGTAGAGAAAAGCGGATCAAACATATCCGCTTTTTTCCAGGATGTTAACAATATTAGGGTAACTATTTTTGAGATACTCTGCAGCTACAGTTTTAGAGACCCACTCAATTTGGTTAATATCTTCTTCGGTTTGAGGAACAAGC
>NZ_JBNQGD010000359.1:0-1577 GCF_050436765.1 Arachidicoccus sp.
TTTGTAGTTCGTAGTATTTAGTTTGTAGTTTGTGGTTTTTAAAATTCGTGTAATTAGCGTTCAAAAATTCGTGTTCAAAAATTCGTATATAAAATGAAAACAATCATTTCGGTAAAAGATCTTAAAAAAAAACTCCCCAAGAAGAAGGCGTAGTTGCCTGCTTTAATGAACTTTTTGGCAGATGCGCATCGGCTTTCAATCAAGCCAGAACCTTTCAGAGAGCCCGCGATCTGGCCCATGGAGTGATTTCGTGTATCGGGCGCTGTACAATAACAGGTATGCTAACTGCGAGTGGTAATCAGTTCAAGGACTGGAGTGCTGCTTACAGAATCTTTAAAGGACAAAGAATGAATGTTAGCTCAATCTTTTCGGAAGTCAGAAAGGAAATCGTGTTGCAAAATAAAAAGAAAGGCGATTATATCTATGCCCACATGGACGACACACTTTTAAGAAAAAGAGGTAAGAAAATATCAGGCTCAGGCTGGCTTCGAGACCCACTTGGACCTCCATTCTGTAACAATTTTATTTGGGGCCAAAGATTTATTCAACTCTCCTTATCATTAATTGGAAAGGAGGTCTTTGGTCCATCAAGAGCCATCCCAGTAGACTTTAAACATTGTCCTCCAACGAAGAAGCCGTCAAAGAATGCTACTGAGGAGCAAGTCGCAATATATCGCGAAAGACAAAAGAAAGAGAAAATGAGCGAAGTGGGCGTCCAGCGTGTCATAGCCTTGAGAAAGTGTTTAGATGAAGATGGTTATAAAAATAAAAAACTTATCCTTAGTGTAGATGGCAGTTATACAAATGGAACTGTGTTAAGAAAGCTGCCTGATAATGTCGACCTGATAGGCCGAATTAGAAAAGATTCTAAAATTTATGCTTTACCAGAACAACAACAATTAGGCAAAGGACGTAAAAGATATTATGGAGAGGAGTTGCCTACACCAGAGCAAATCCGACAAAGCAATGATTATGCTTATCAGCAGGTTGATGCATGGGCTGCAGGAAAGATGCGTACATTCAATGTGAAAGTTGTAAAAGACATACGCTGGCGTAAGTCGGGAAAAAGAGATCTAATGTTGATCATAATCAGGCCTGTTTCCTACAGGCTTACTAAAAAATCAAAACTATTGTACCGTGCTCCTGCCTATTTAATATCAACAAATCAAGAGATGGATATTGCCCTCCAGGTCCAAGCTTATATAAGAAGATGGGAAATAGAAGTTGGTTTTCGGGACCAAAAAACATTAATGGGTTGTGGTCAGGCGCAGATACGAGAAAAAACGGCAGTGGAAAAAGTTCCGGCATTTGTATCAGCATGCTACGCCATGATGCTACTGGCATCTCAAAAAGAACAATCAAAACCCAAAACTCAATTACCGGGCCCAAAATGGTATGTCAGTCTAAAAAAACCGAGAACGACTACGGGGGATATTATAAATAGATGTAGAGTTGAAAACTGGGCAAAAAGTGTAAATATTAATTTTTCCGACTTCGTGAACATCGAAAAAAAATTATCGAAGGGAATGTTCAATGAAGTGTGTCAAGCTTAGGTGTTAGTTAGCGGGGGTACCCCC
>NZ_JBNQGD010000360.1:0-4661 GCF_050436765.1 Arachidicoccus sp.
AACAAAGCTCGGCAGAACAGCCGGGCTTTGTTAGTGTTTGCACCTACTATTTTCTAATTTCAAAGATTTGCCGCACTTCAAGTTATCAAATTAATTATCTTGCACTGCATTTAAAATAAGCAATGAAGATTACTGAACATATACAACAGGCGAAAGATACGTTGATCTCTTTTGAAATTTTACCTCCGCTTAAGGGCAAAGACATTTCCTCTATTTATAATCATTTAGATCCTTTAATGGAGTTTAATCCGTCTTGGGTAAATGTCACCTACCATCGCAGCGAAACCATTATAAAGAAAAAAGAAGATGGTAGCTTTGAAAAAGTGCCCATTCGAAAGCGTCCGGGAACTGTGGGTATTTGTGCCGCCATTATGAACCACTACGGGGTAGATGCCGTGCCTCATATAATTTGTGGCGGTTTTACCAAACCAGATACGGAAGACGCATTGATAGATTTAAATTTCCTGGGAATTCAAAACGTATTGGTTTTAAGGGGCGATGCGGAGAAACATGCACCCGGTTTCGAGCCCGAAAAGGGTGGTCACCGATTTGCAATAGATTTATTGAAACAAGTTTCTCAGTTAAATAACGGCGTCTATTTAGATAAAGATATTCGTGATGGAGGTAAAAGCAATTTTTGTATGGGTGTTGCAGGATACCCGGAAATGCATTTGGAGGCGACCAATTATGAAAGTGATCTAAAATGGCTGAAAGCGAAAGTAGATGCAGGTGCGGATTATATAATGACACAAATGTTTTTTGATAATCAAAAATTCTTTTCTTTTGTAAAAGACTGTAAAGCAATAGGCATTAATGTTCCCATTATTCCCGGATTGAAACCATTAACTACCAAAAAGCAACTTTCCGTTCTCCCTCCCATCTTCCATATAGATATTCCGAAACCATTGACTAATGCTATTATGCAAGCCAAATCAGATGAAGCCGTAAGGCAAATCGGTATAGAATGGCTAATAGAACAATGCAAAGAATTAAAATCATTTGGCGTGCCTGTATTACACTTTTATACAATGGGTAAAGCGCAAAATACTTACGAGGTCGTTAAGCAAATAATCTAAAGACTCCGTTTGCTTTAAAAATTCTCTCTAACGGCGCACGGCCTTTTGTCATTTAATGCAACCGTTTGCTCCACATTGCTGTATATTACTTTAGTATCTTTCAAGTCAACATTTAACGAATGAAGAAGATATTAACAGCTATTTTATTTTTGAGCAGTGTCCAGTGTTTCGCACAGCATATCCCATTTACCATTTCCAAAAACTTATGGAAAGACAGTTTAGGTAACCATCGAATAGTCCTCCAGGTAAATAAAAATACCGATGCAGCAGAGGTAAAAGTGGATTGGCGCCGACGTGATTGGGATGCCAATAAAAAAGTTTTAATTATTACCAACGAAAAAGGGGAAGCGGTAAAGAATATTTTCATCAAATCTATTAACCGTGAAACAGGTGATTTTGTGTTTGAACCCAATAACGGCACAGGTAAATATTTTGTCTATTACATGCCCTGGACCGGTCATAAATGGGAAGGTGGTTTTCAAGGAGACTATGTAAGAAATCAACCCAAACCCGACGAAAACTGGGTAATGAAAAATAATCTTACCGCTGCTAATAATATGGTACAGGCCGAAGTTTTGGAGATACAGGCACGAACCGCGTTTGACAGCTTTTACCCGATGGAAGTGGTAGCAAAACAATCTGAAGTAAAAGGCTTAATCGCAAAACATAATCATGATGATTATTTGATTTTCCCCGAAGACAGAAAACACGCTATTCATATGTTCGACGACTTGCCCTTAAGATGGATTCAATCTGGCCCGTCAAATCTATTCTCCGGCACAGCAGAGCGTAACGAATATTATGTTTTTCAACTAGGTATATTCGCTTCTAAAAAAGATTTAAAAAATGTAGAGGCGAGTTATACTAATGCACCCTTTAACAGCACATGCTTCAATCTTTGTGGCGTCGATAGTAAAGGAAATAATTTCAAGAAAACGGTAAATGTAAACAAAGGAAAAGTGCAACCCCTTTGGTTTGGCATAGATATTCCGCAAAATGCAAAAGCCGGTAATTATTCTTTTTTTATAAAAATAAAAGCAGCAAATGCACAAGAAAAAACCGTTCAAATAAAACTAACCGTTACCAACCAACTATTAAAAAATCACGGGGACGATGATTTATGGCGACTTTCCAGATTACGTTGGCTCAACTCGCGCGCCGGCATCGACGACAAAAATACTAATAACTACCTGCCCTTGCAAGTAAGCGGCAACGAAATAAAAGCAAAAACGGCCAATGTCGTTTTGGATAAATTTGGATTACCAAAAACAATAACCATCAACAATAAGCAAATTTTGGCGCAGCCTATTTCTTTTGCAATAAAAAATAAAAATGCAGGAACAACCCTTATTAGAGATTTGCAGTTTATCAAAAAAGCAAGTGGTTTAGTTGAATGGAAAAATTCTGCGGAAAATAATTTGTATACAATTACTTATACCGGCTCGATGGAATCAGATGGGTATTTGCATTACAAAATTCATATTACACCGAAAAAAGACTTCAAGGTAGATAATATCTCGCTTAACCTTCCTATAGAAAAAAACGATGCCACATATTTTATGGGAATGGGCTCCGGCAAACCATTTGGAAGAAACGGCGGTTATACGCCACTAACATATAACTGGAAGTGGCAAGGGCCACAAGATGCCTATTGGATTGGCAATTACGACGCTGGAATCTATTGTCAACTGCTAGGCGCTACTTATTCTGGTCCATTATTGAATTTATATCACCCCGCGCCGCCGCCAAGTTGGTACAATAATAACCTTGGAGGCTTTTCCATCAATACGGAAAATAAGGTAGTTAATACTTCTACATTTACGGGTGAAACATTCTTCAACAAAGATAGCAGCCTCGATTTTGAATTTTCTCTGTTGATTACACCGGTAAAAAAACTGGATACCAAAGCGCAATTTTCTAATCGCTATTATCAAAATTATGGCAATCCTTATCCCCCAGAAGCGGATGTAAAAGCAGGTGTCAATGTTATAAATGTACATCACGCCAACCGCATAAATCCTTATATCAATTATCCCTTTGTTCGTGCAGATAGCATGAAGGCATTTGCCGATAAATATCACAAAGAGAATATAAAAACAAAAATCTACTACACCATTCGGGAACTTTCTAATCAATGTGCTGAAATTTGGGCGTTGAGAAGTTTAGGTACCGAAATTTATAGCGACGGCCGTGGTGGTGGCTATCCATGGCTGCGTGAACATCTGATCAATCATTATGATGTACAATGGTTCACGCCTATTAATGGCTATGAAACCTGCGATGCAGCTATACGTACCAGCGGGGATTCGCGTTGGTACAATTATTATATTGAAGGTTTACGATGGCTGGTAAAAAACACGGGTATCGATGGCTTATATTTAGATGATGTAGCATATGATCGCTCCATGTTGAAACGTATGCGCAAAGTGATGGAAAATGTGAAACCGGGTTGTATGATTGACTTGCATTCCAATACTGATTTTTCTAAAGGCCCCGCTACGCAGTACACCGAATTTTTCCCTTATATAGATAAATTATGGTTCGGTGAAAATTTTCATTATGAGAAAATGCAACCAGACAATTGGATGGTGGAGACTTCCGGTATTCCATTTGGATTAATGGGAGATATGTTGTTTAGTGGCGGAAATCCCTGGCGTGGTTTGATCTATGCCATGACCAATCGGGACGGTTGGCCAACAGATGGAAAAATTTGCAACCCAAAACCAATTTGGAAAGCATTGGATAGATTTGACATTACAGATGCAAAAATGATTGGTTACTGGCAACCGGGTGCGACCACGACTTCCGATAAAAATGTTTTAGCTACCACCTATAAAAATGGCAAGAAATTACTAATTGCCATTGCAAGCTGGGATAATGACACCACCAGCGTTTCATTAAATATTAATTGGGAAAAAATTGGTTTCACACCAAAGAAAAATATTTTAACCGCTTGGAAAATTGAGGGTTTTCAGGAGGCAAAAACATTTAACTTAAACGATAAAATTCCGGTAAATCCAGGAAAAGGTTGGCTGTTAGAAGCTGAATAAATATTTTGGCTAATTAAGAAAGGGGGGAAGCGAAAAAATGTTTCTCCCTTTTCTTTTAAGCAGATTAGTTCCTTTTTGCCCAAACAGAGACACATTCTAAAAATGTATTTACTTGTTCTACTGTATTATAAAAATGTAATCCTATACGAAGCGTCTGATTACGATGTGTTACAATAATATTATTTTGCTTCAGCCAGCTACCCAAGCCGGCTTGTTCATGTAATAGGAGAATAGAACTACGATTATTCATATTCGTTTCACCAATAACGCTTACCGGTAGTTTTACAATGCCTTCTAATAACCGCTGCATAAGGCCTGCGTTATGTCGCACAATATTTTCTAAGCCAATTTCATTTTTTTGCACAATAGCTTTTCTCAAAACATTCAACTCCACCATATTCAAATGACCCAATTCATAACACTTAACCGAAGGAAGAAATTTCCAACCCTTATTTTCTTTTTGTACATTATTGATACTGCCAATAACGGGTGGGTATTTTTCCAAAAATGCGTCGCTCATATACATAATGCCCGA
>NZ_JBNQGD010000361.1:0-10977 GCF_050436765.1 Arachidicoccus sp.
ATAAGCCATTACAAAAAAATGGATTGTTGGTTTTGGTATTGATAATGGCTGAAATATTTCTGGGTTTAATAATGACCCAGCTAAAAATGCCGGCTTTTGCGCAGCCTTTGCATTTATTAGGGTCTTCTATACTCATTGTTACACTTTTTTCGTTAATGTTGCGCGTAAGACTAAAATAAAAAGCATTACTTCAATTCATAATACTTTCTTCTATGGAGACGCGTACAGAAATAGCTTCGCTCGGTGAATTTGGTTTGATAGAGCATCTTACCAAGAACTTTGAAATCTACAATGCATCTACTATTGAAAGCGTCGGAGACGATGCGGCGGTGATTGACCACTTTGGCAAACAAACGGTGGTAACAACGGATTTACTTATTGAAGGGGTACATTTCGATTTGATGTATACGCCACTCAAACATTTAGGATACAAAAGTGTAGTGGTAAATCTTAGTGACGTGTATGCAATGAATGCGCAACCTACACAAATTACCGTAAGTATTGGCATTAGCAATCGCTTCAGTGTAGAAGCTTTGAGCGAATTTTATGAAGGGGTATATGCTGCCTGCGAGAAGTACCAGGTGGATTTAATTGGCGGTGATACTTCTGCTTCGCAAAAAGGCTTTATTATTTCCGTTACTGCTTTAGGTGAAGTAGCGCCGGGCAAATATGTAAAAAGAAATACTGCGCAAAAAGGAGACCTGATTTGCGTTTCGGGTGAAGTCGGTGGCGCATTTTTAGGTTTGACACTATTGGAAAGAGAAAGGAAAATCTATCTCGAAAATCCTAAAGTACAACCCGATTTGGAGGGAGAAGATTATATCGTGGGCCGCTTGTTGATGCCCGAAGCGAGAAAAGATATTATTGATTTTTTTGAGAAAAATGAAATCATCCCCACCTCTATGATGGACGTGAGCGATGGTGTGAGTAGCGAAGTTTTACACCTTTGCAAACAAAGTATTCTTGGTTGCAGGTTACACGAAGAAAAATTACCTATCAACGAAAAAGCAAGACAAGCAGCTTTTAAGTTTGGCCTCGATCCAACAGTTTGCGCACTCAATGGAGGAGAAGACTATGAATTGATTTTTACTTTGAAACAAGAAGATTACGATAAAATAACCCTGAATGAACAAATAAGTGTTATTGGTTATATGACCGATGTTGAAGAAGGCTGCAAATTTATCAGTAAAGGTGGTAATACCTTTGATATTAACGCCCAGGGTTGGAAGGCCTTTTAGAATCATGATAGTTATCAGATTGCTACCAAGTTAATTGCCCTTCATTTTTCTAAATATGCTTGAATCAATTGTAATTTGTCGCTCGATTTTTTAACCATATCAAGGGATAGTTTTATTTTTTTGTTCAAAATTTCACTTGCTCTATTTTTATAGCCTTTAATTTCATGTTGTTTATATCTTGTTAGCATCTATCGGACCGGAGATTTATGCAGTGGAGAATTTATTTACTAGCTTTCAATCAAAGCACGGACTTCAAGTATAGCACAAAAGTTTCATTCGGAGAGTTTCCTCACTATTTCACAAAAACTGTATTGAGGCTATTTTATGATAATTTCAGTCTCAAATTGAATTCTAATTTTATATTTTGACCAAAAAAATTGGCGTTGTTCAATATTTATTTTTTGAAACGAAGGAAATTGATTCTGTCTATTAGCTACTAGCTCTTCGCTTTTTAAAATTATTATAGTAGTCTGGAGTTTCCGCAATCATAATTTTTACAATATTTTCGATTTGGAACAATCCCTCTGATTGCCAAGAATCTCTCTTGTTTTTTAATTCAACAAACAATATCGTAGTGTCGTATGTGAGCATACAATCACAACGATTTTCCATTTCCCCATTTTGTCTAAATACGTCAATACAATTATCTACTGCAGTAACCAAAATATTCTTGCTGTCATTATTCAAAACAGTAGCATTCCATAATTCTTCTTCTGTTAATTTGATTTTAACAGGCATCATATCTTCTGCATCGGACAAACCAAATCGTATTTCAGATGTTGTATTTTGACAATCAGCTTTTAAGAATTGTACGCTCATAATTCTTCCTCAATTTCTAATAATGAATCAAAAAGTTGATTGCTTTGTGCAAGAGAAATATTTAAAAAATTCTTGTCAGAAGGAATTCCTTCAAAATCTCCAAGTTTATTTACAGAACCATTTGTTTCATCCAATTCATAGATTACCAATTCGTTTGGATTAACAGTAGAATTTATAGGTACAATTGTGTTTAGTTTGTCTTTTAATCCTTTGTCTTTTATCTTATCCTTTAATTCATTTGCTTTAACAGCTAATGAAATATAATTGATTAAATAAGGACTATGCGTTGTCATAATCAGCATATTGTTTCCATTATTAAATGCTAATAGACTATTTAATAATTGTCTTTGAGAACTTGGAAATAAGTTTTGTTCAGGTTCTTCAACAATATTTATAAAATATTTGCTAACATATTTTTCGTTTATTTTCTTTTCTCTTGTTCGTAATGTTTTTTCGCCAAATTTTAATGTGTTCAACTCTTTCAATTCATTGTTTCTGCGAATAGTTTGATCTGTACTCAACAATTCTAATAATTTCTTTTCACCTTGTTTTACATACTCAATTAAATATTTTGTAACCCAATACAATGGAACAATGGAATGAAAACCACTCGAAGCATCAGAAAGTTTTAGTCGTTTATTGTTAAATATCAAATAGTTTTCATCTTCTTTTGGCTCATAAACAATCTTTGTATTGTTTATAGGTAAATCTATTGGGTTGCTTCTGTGAGCAAGTTGGGCATTGCGAAATTCTATTGAATATTCTTTTAAACTACCGATTATCAAGTCAGAAACTTTGTTGATGTTTGCAATCGAGCTCAAAAAATTACGTTCCGCAGGAACGTACATTATTTTAGGTTGCTTGACAGACTTCTGATTTAATTTTGTTGCTTCGATAGCTTTTTTTGCTGAATTTTCAGGCAAGATTAAACGAAAAGTATTGCCTTCGTATTCAATTTGAGTGTTATGCTCTAAATAATTTTCTAGCCGATGATATTCAATAAGTTCAATAAAATCGTGATGAGAAACAGGTGATTTTATGTCCCCTCGTATCAATGCCTTTTCTAACCACATAAATGTAGAAATAAGTTTGGCAACGGTACTCTTACCTGAACCTTGATTACCGATAAAAACAGTAACTTTTTTGATGTCAATCCAACCGTCATTGGCTTGATTTCCATCTTTAATTGGCCCGAAATTCTTTATTTTAATTCTCCTCATTTTTCTAATCGTAAGTTTGACAAATTTACAATTTTAAATTGAACTAGAATCGACTGAAAAATATTTGAGTTTCTGCTTCTAATTCATTCAGATTTTTGCATGTTACCATCAAGTTGAACTTAAGAATATATAAATGATCTGCAATTTATTA
The DNA here is from genome assembly GCF_050436765.1 of Arachidicoccus sp. Lineage (NCBI taxonomy): Bacteria > Pseudomonadati > Bacteroidota > Chitinophagia > Chitinophagales > Chitinophagaceae > Arachidicoccus > Arachidicoccus sp. The sequence goes on from NZ_JBNQGD010000361.1 coordinate 3,429, forward strand.
ATTCCCTATAACCAAACTCCTAAAAACTTCTTCCTTATTCTCACTTTTTCTATCACCTGATTTTTGAGTGGGCGGTCGTTTTTATCGCGCTTTTGGTTGACAATCTTATCGGCCACATTCATTCCTTTTAAAACCTGCCCATATACGGTATAGTTACCATCAAGATGTGGTGCGCCGCCAATAGTTTCGTACACAGTTTCCTGTGCCGGCGTAATTTTTCTGCCAGCGCGTTGCTCTTCTTTTTTCAATGCCGCCTCAGAATATTTTTTCCCTGTTACAATATAAAACTGGCAGCCGGAAGATGCTTTTGCCGGGTTGTTGTCTCTGGCAGCAGCTAAGGCGCCCCGTTGGTGGAAATATTGTTTCCTAAATTCGGCCGCTATAGTGTATCCCACATCGCCATCTCCCAATGCTTCTGCTGGTTTTGCATGTTTGGAATCCGGATCGCCTGCCTGAATCATAAAACCGGGAATCACCCGATGAAACAGTACGCCATCATAAAAATGCTGTCTGGCTAATTTTATAAAATTATCACGGTGCTTGGGTGTGCCATCAAAGAGTTCAAGGCGTATCTTTCCTTCATTGGTTTTTATCACTGCATGGTATTTCTGTGCCTTTGTTGTTTGGGTTAAAAAACAGCCAAACAGCAATAGATAAATAATTTTTTTCATCCTGATGATGCTTAAAAAGTTATGTCAATGAAAGCCGAAGCAGGGTTTGATCTAAAGAAAAGAGCCGAAACAATGCTACAAAATTGCTTGCATCGTTTCAGCTCAATAAATTTACAATAACTATTTTACAGTGGTGTCTACATTAGGCGGCGGCGGGATATTGGTATCCATATCGCCAAAGCCAGCAGGATTTTCTTTTGACATTTTTTTAAGTGCCGAAACGAATTTTAAAATTTCAGAAAGGCTATTTTGTCGGCCATCTATAAATTTAATGCTTAAACTGGCTGTTGCCATATTCCCTTTCAAATTGTCAGCATTTCCCTCCATCGATTTAAAGGTATTTTTTACTAATAAGGTTTGTAGAGAATCTGACCCTGAGGCAGGTAACTTGCTTAAAATACTTTGCACGTCTACATAAAAAAGAGATGTTTTGTTTTTATTGTCCAATTCCTGGGGAAAGTCTATTTTGCCTTTATTGTTTAGAAAACTGTCCAATAAATTGGTTGAAGAGGCAAGTGCGACCGCTTTATTATTGGCGTTGTAAGACATACTCGCAGTAGGTTCAGCAAAGACTTTAGGCACCAGTGTTCCGTTATATGGAACAAAGAAGCCCATTCTTGCCAGCGCGCCGGTGAATTTATCATAAGCGCCTTTATCCGCAATGGGTAAGGTAATGACAAAATTGACAGAAGGCAAAGAAGGGATGGCTCTATTCATCGCTGAAAGATCTTTCTTTTGTAGATCCAAATTGGAAAATGCTATCGCAATTTCTCCGGTAAAAGCAGCGGAAAGGTCGTCTAAAGAAGTACCTATTCTTTGTAAATAATCATTGACGGTGTTTTTCACGCCCGCATAATCTAAAAAGCTTATCAATTGTTTCATGTTAAATGAAATATCTAATAGGCCTTCCGGTTTTCCGGGAAAAGAGGATAATGCATCACCCGAAATATTTGCGGTTGGGTTTTTCTTGATCAGATCCACCATTGTCTGATTCAAATATTGATTAGATTTAATATCTATTGAACCTTTATTAAAACTGATAGCGCCGTAGGCATAAGTGTTTTCTGCCAGGTCTGCCGCTTTGGTAATGCCGACAACTGGCAGATTGTCGAGGGCTTGACTAGAATTAATGAAGTAACAGATATCGCCCTGCTGCGAAAGCGCTTTCTGTGCATCTTTATTGGAGGCGAGGGATTCTTCTTTTTTTAGGTTGAATAAATTAAAAAGCTGATCTACACTTGCTCCAGCTCGGTTGTTTAAGTAAATGAGTATATTACTTTGCCATCCGCAAATGGCATTATCATTTACCTGGATATAAGAGAAATTTTTGCTCGTGGCAATTGTTTTGTCTGCCAAATGCGTTTTAATATAAGTTTCCAGCTTCTCTTTACTACTCAAAGGGACGATAATGCCAGAAACTATTTGATTGCCTTCTGCAATGGAGGAGGTGTTCTTACTAAAGGTGAACAGGGGTTTATGGTAATCATATATTTCTAGCAGGGCTTTTGCATCGCTGTCTAAATTCAAGGCCTGAGAGACAGAATCCATTGTATAATTGTCCGCTTTTAATTTTTCAAGAATGCCCTTACTGCTGATTTCTAAAACGGAGGTGGCATTTTTAGGAATATATTTCAACGACTCCATTTTAGACTTACTGCAGGAGCTGATGGCAAAGACCATTATGATAGCCATTACAATAGTGAAAAGCCGATTAATCCTGTTCATTTGAAAAAGGTTTGAATTTATGGACTGAAAATTGTTTTAAAGATAAACATTTATATATAATGTCCTTAAACAATGAGAAAATTTAGTGAAAAACAGTCGTTTTTCAAGTTGATTAATAGGCATTTAACAGGAATTTGACCGAAAAACATTGATATTTATCTTTATTTGTATCAGTTTAATTGTAATTTATCTATTTTTGTGCCCTCAATTTTGAAGTAATATTTTATTATTAAGATTGAGTTATAAATTTATTAAATGATTCAACCCCATACATACATTCATGCCGGTGCTAGACTGGCTGACAATGTAAAAGTAGATCCGTTCTCGGTTATTCATGCCGATGTGGTTATTGGTGAAGGTACTTGGATAGGTAGTAACGTAACCATTATGGATGGTGCTCGAATCGGTAAAAATTGTAGAATTTTTCCCGGGGCTGTTATTTCTGCAATACCTCAGGACCTCAAGTTTGAAGGTGAAAATACCATTGCTGAAATAGGCGATAATACAACCATTAGAGAATTTGTAACCATCAACCGCGGTACCAACGACCGTAGAAAAACCTCAGTTGGAAAGGGCTGTTTAATAATGGCTTATAGTCATATTGCCCATGATTGTTTAATTGGTGATCATTGTATTCTTAGCAATAATACGCAGATGGCCGGACATGTCATTATGGGTGATTGGGCAATTATTGCAGGAATGTCTGCGGTGCATCAATTTTCAAAAATAGGTGCGCATTCCTATATAGGAGGTGGAAGTTTGGTGAGTAAAGATGTGCCTCCTTATATAAAAGCTATCCGTCAGCCACTAACTTACGGTGGCGTCAATAGTGTTGGATTGAAGCGACGTGGCTATAACATGGAGCAGATCAATGAGATTTTAGATATTTATCGTGTTATTTATAATCAAGGTCTGAATACTTCTCAGGCATTGGAATATGTAGAACAGGAATTCAGGGCAAGTGATGAGCGCGACGAAATAGTTTCTTTTATTCGCGATAGTGAAAGAGGTATTGTAAAACGTAGTGGTAGCAAGGGCTCTTCCATCATAGAAGAATAAGCTATGCAAATAACCTTAGCTGATGCAGGTAAGCGATTTAATCGTGACTGGATTTTTAAATCACTTAATTACACTTTTTTACCGGGAAATGCTTACGCTGTTATAGGTAATAATGGGAGTGGTAAAAGTACTTTATTGCAGACTATTTCTGGTGCGACAGAATTGAGCACCGGACAATGTACCTGGAGTAAGTCCACAACAAAAATCTCTACTGAAAATGTTTTTCGATATATGGCTATCGCAGCACCTTCCCTGGAGTTAGTAGAGGAAATGACGGCGATGGAGTTCTTACATTTCCATTCTGTCTTCAAACCTTTTGTTGCTGGTCGTACCATAAAGGAAATTCTGGAATTGGTTCAGCTCCCCCAGGCCGCCAATAAACAAATACGTTATTTTAGTAGTGGAATGAAGCAGCGTATTAAATTAGCCCAGGCCATTTTTTCAGATGTGCCCGTGCTTTTACTTGATGAGCCATGTACCAACCTGGATCGTTCGGGTTATGACTTATACCATCAATTGATACAGGATTTTTGTAAAGAGAAGTTGATAATCGTTAGTAGTAATGATGAAGAAGAATACTTTTTCTGTACGCAGAAGATTGACATTCGCGACTATAAAATCAATTGAGGAGATGGGCTATCTCTTCTAAGAAGATTTTGTCTGTTTCATCAAAGTAGCCGAGCTGTTCACTATCGACATCTAATACGGCCATTACATTACCGTCAATAAGAATGGGGATGACAATTTCCGATTTTGAATCACTGCTGCATGCGATATGCCCCGGAAAACTATTGACATCTTCCACCAGTAAAGTCTTTTCTTGTTGCCAGGCAGAGCCACAAACGCCCCGACCCTTTTTGATGCGTGTGCAAGCTATAGGCCCCTGAAATGGTCCTAAAACCAGTTCTTCTTTTTTTACTATATAAAAACCTACCCACCACCAGTTAAATTGCATTTTTAAGGCTGATGCCATATTGGCCATGTTGGCAATTAAATCCGGCTCACCTTCTATTAGAGCTTTTATTTGAGGGATTAAAGATTGGTATTTTTCTGTTTTATTACCTTTCGAAATAAAAATACTTTCCGACATATTTTTTGTTTTATAAACTCATCATTTCTTTAAACTTTACCGATTGTCTGCGACTTACTTCGACTTTTTCCCCATCGCGCAATTCCAGTAACAGGCCCCCATTGAAATAAGGTTCTATTTTTTCTACCCACTTCAAATTTACAATATGTTTTCTGTTTACACGGAAAAAGAAATGTTCATCCAGCCGTTCTTCTAAAGCGTTTAGCGATTTTAAAATTAAGGGCTTTTGATCTTCGAAATATACTTTGGCATAGTTGCCCGCGCTTTCAAATAAGCGCACATCGGCTAATTTTACAAACCAGCATCTTTCACCATCTTTTACGAAAAACTGGTCTTTATCCGTTAGTAAATTTTTATCGTCTTTTGCCACCTTGCTTACCTGTTGCAGATGCTCCAATTTGCGCATAGCTTCTTCCAGGCGTTTGCCATCTATAGGTTTTAACAAATAATCCAGCGCATTTACTTCAAAGGCTTTAAGTGCGTATTCATCGTAAGCTGTTGTAAAAATCACTTTAGGAATTTGTATTAATTCGCTCAGCAGCTCGAAGCCGTTTTTCCCCGGCATCTGAATGTCCAGGAAAATTAAATCGGGGTCCAGTTCATTAATTTTTTCAGTAGCTTCCTTACTGTTTTGTGCCTCCCCCACAATTTCTATCTCGGGGAAATCCTGGAGTAATCTTTTTAACTCGGCGCGTGCGGGCCGTTCGTCATCGATGATTAAAGCTTTTATCACCATTGCTGTATTTTTTAATTTATTATTTTATTGTCCGTTTGTTATTTTGTTACACTGCCGTCCATATCGATGGGTATCTTCACCTCTGTAATTACAATATTATTTTTAAATCCTTTTATAGAGAAATCGGCTGCTCCGCCATACATGAGTTCCAATCTGTTTTTAGTGCCTGCAATACCAAATCCATTTTTGTTATATACTTGTTGGAGTTGCCCTGTGTTTTCAATATCAATGAGCAAATAGGCATTATCCACCGAAGCGGATATTTTTATTATGCCACCTTCTTCCAGTTTACTAATGCCATGTTTAATGCCATTTTCTACTAATGTTTGCAGCATCATTGGCGGGACTTGCATTTTCAACGCATTTTCTTCGATATTATATTGAATATTAAGTCGATCTTCAAAACGAATTTTTTCTAGCGCCAGATAAGAACGCACAATTTCCAATTCACGTTCCAGCGCAGTAGTGGAAATATTTTCAGATTGCATACTACTGCGCAAAAGAATGCTTAACTGTGTAATAGCCAATCTGGCACGTACCGGATTTTCATTGACCAGAAAACGAATGCTGTTCAATGCATTAAAAATGAAATGCGGATTGATATGTGTTTTGATTGTTTTGAGTTCCAACTCCTTTACCAGAGATTCGAGCCTGGCTTTGTCGAGCCTTTCTTTATTGCTTTTAACGACATAATGATAGGCAAAATATAGCAGATTCCAAATGAATATAATAATGAAACTTACGATCCACGAAAGAAAAAGTACGGGCTCTCTATGTGTATTATTGGTGGGGGAATTGATAAAATTATCGGTGACAATATTCATTAAAGTTAAAAGCAGCGAGACGACAATCGTGGATAATACCAGAAATGAGATTTGCTTTCTCAATTCCTCTTGTAAAATATTGAAGTGGACAATGAAGGAGCGCAGTAGGGCTGTAATAAGAATACCTTCCAGCATTTCCATAAAACCCACCACAAAAAAAGATTGTGTGACGTGCTGGGAAAAGGATATGTACAGGATGCAGGTAAAAATAAAATCACCCAGCCACCCGCCAATCTGAAGTATCCAAAAGCTTGAAATTTTTTTAGTCATACTGAGGTAAAGTTACACAACATAATTATGGAGACTGTTTTTTTACATAAATGGTAAAATCTCTACATAACGGTGGCATAAAGTTTGTCTGCTTACCGTCAAAAATTGTACTTTTACACACTAAATATAGTGAAGGATGGAAATAACGCCCGGCACATTGCTCAAAAATATTGATTCTCCCGACGATTTAAAAAAGTTGGATAAGGCGCAGTTACATCAGGTCTGTGATGAATTACGTCAATATATTATTGACGTGGTAAGTGTGCACGGCGGGCATTTTGCCGCCAGTTTGGGTGTGGTAGAATTGACCGTTGCGCTACATTACATTTATAATACGCCATATGATCAACTGGTTTGGGATGTAGGCCATCAAGCTTATGGGCATAAGATATTGACGGGTCGTCGCGACAATTTTGATACCAATCGCAAATATAAAGGGTTGAGCGGTTTTCCTAAACGAAGCGAAAGTGCGTATGATACTTTTGGTGTGGGTCATTCTTCTACTTCGATCTCCGCCGCTTTAGGCATGGCATTGGCGGCTAAATATAAAGGCGAAGATCGTAAATCGGTTGCCATTATTGGAGATGGTTCTATGACTGCGGGATTGGCATTTGAAGCGATGAATCACGCCGGTGTGAGCGATAGCGACATGCTGATTATCTTAAACGATAACTGCATGAGCATTGATCCGAACGTAGGTGCATTAAAAGAATATCTGACCGACATTTCCGTTTCGCGGACCTATAATAAGTTTAAAGAAGATGTATGGAAAGCGCTGGGCAAATTGCCTATCGGAAAATCTTTTACGCGCGCAATGGCGAGTAAACTGGCCGATAGTTTGAAGGGTATGGTTAATAAAAGTTCCAACCTTTTTGAATCATTAAAAATTCGGTATTTCGGGCCAATTGATGGACATAATATCACCAACCTTGTAGATACGCTTACTGAATTGCGCAAGATACCCGGACCTAAGATTTTACATATTATTACAACCAAGGGTAAGGGCTATGAGCTGGCGGAAAAAGAACAAACAAAATGGCATGCGCCCGGCTTGTTTGATAAAATTACCGGAGAGATTTATAAGAAAAAGTTCGACCTGCCGCACCCTCCAAAATATCAGGATGTTTTTGGTAAAACCATTAGTGAACTGGCGGGCGGGCATGGGCGGATGCGG
>NZ_JBNQGD010000362.1:0-1343 GCF_050436765.1 Arachidicoccus sp.
GTAATTATCGAAGCGATTGCTTAACATATAATATAGAAATAAAACTCCCCGGAAAAATGACAATACATCATAAATATATAGGTCTTGATGTGGGTGGAAGCCATGTTACTGGAAGTATCATTGACGGGGAATTGACCCAAAAACACCCCTTGCTTTCAATAAGAAAAGATATTAATGCTTTCGACCAATCATCAAAATTGATTGCAGATATTGGCAATTGTATCAATGAAATGCTGTTGGAAAATCTGCCAATAGAAGCGGTGGGAATTGCTTTTCCCGGACCCTTTAATTATGAAAAAGGAGTTTCCGCCATTGCAAATGTCGGCGGCAAATTTGAAAAAACCTTCGGCCTTCATATAAAGCAGGCATTAAAAGATCTGACGGGCTTGACGAACACTTTTTTTTGTTTTTCAAATGATGCACATTGTTTCGCCAAGGGCGCATTTAACCGACATGAATTAAGCAGCCGCAGAACCGTCGTCATCACTTTGGGAACAGGCTTTGGCTCGGCATTTATGCAAGACGGCATTTTACTTAATAAACATTCCGCACTGCCTGAATCCTGCGCATTTTACGATCAAAATTTTTTATTGAGCCGCGCCGACGATTATTTCTCCACTCGGTGGATACTAAAAGAATACAAGCAAAGGACAGGCAAGGAAATCAAGTCAGTAAAAGAAATAGCCATCGTAAATCCAGGACTTGCGGCCTCCATTTTTGACGATTTTGGTGCCAATCTCGGGACCTTCCTTTTACCTTGGTTACGGCAATTCCAATGTGATGAACTAGTAATAGGAGGCAATATTTCAAAAGCAAACCCGTTATTCCTACCCTCTTTAAAAAATCAATTGGGTGAGCTAACGGAGCATTTGAAGATTGTTTTTTGTGACGACGCGGAAGATTGTATTTTAATAGGTGCTGCTATTATTGCAGCGGAACAAAATGAAATAAATTCAATGACAAATAAAAGAAAAACTACCCAACCTTTGTTACCGCTTATGGCTCCCCAAACGGTTAACCTTTCCTACGACGTTTTCCCTTCATTTCATACAGATCGATCCGTATATAAGGGTTTCGACTCGTTAGCCGATAAGATTAGCAATGAAAAAATAGTCATAATTGATGGTTTTGGAGGCGTGTTATGGGAAAACTTTCGCGAGCAACTCCATGATAGTTTACGCACCAGGGAGAAAAATGTTTTTTGGTATGACGTCAATAGTTGTTTGAAGTCCTCAAATGAAATTGAAAGGATGATTGAGGAGAATCTCAATGGAGATGATCCCGTATTTGGAAAAAAATATAAAGGGGATCTTTCTGACTTTTTTGATACCGAAAAATTAAAG
>NZ_JBNQGD010000363.1:0-15000 GCF_050436765.1 Arachidicoccus sp.
AGCACGTTGGCTTCCAGGCACGCAGTGTGGTAGGCGGTTATTTTATGAAGGTGCTGGAAGCAAAACTTGCGCAATAAAATTATTAATCTCAACAATAACTCTCCAAATTCTGGCGCTATTTTATAGACGACATTTTAGGACTGAAATATTCTTCTGTTGGTTGGATAAACACGGCTTTTGTGAGCCCCTGCAGGTTTTTTATGTGCTTCAGATTAACTGTGGTTCAAATATCAACACATCAGAAAGATGAACCGATTGAATTAATTCCATATAATTTGAAGCACCAAAAAAACGAGGCTCAAATGGTTGGACCGGAAACTGAAGGCGAGATTACTTTTTTCAAATAATTAAAACTGCGTTGCACCAAGCAATACAAAGTTATGAATGTCGCTGCATAATCTTAGTCTATATGCGGTTGCTCGTGTGCTTACGCTTATAAAGTTTCTTGTTTATTGGCGCAATATAGAAAATCATTATAAAATGAATCTATTCATAAAAGGAATTAAAAACTTGGATAAAACCATCAATGGTTTTATCCAAGTGAACCGCCCACGGCAGTGCCAACGGGCGGGGCTTCGGAGGTCGTAGACTTACCTAACGGTAACACCTTACTCCGTTTTTGTTTAGTCTTCGAGTTAATTCCTACACCAGACAGTATTTTTAAACCTTGTTTATCGCTTACAACCATCCATCGATTTAGCGTGGATGGGTTGTAAGCTTCTTTTATAAAAAAGACCGCCCAAAAATAGGGCGGCCACAGGTTAAATTCCATAGGTTAGTGTGGAATGTTATCTGTCTATCTTTGTCCTATTTTTAGGAAGTGCTTCTTTGTTGTTGGAATCGTTGAGCAATTGATTAAAACATTGTCTCAAGATCTCATCTTTATTTTGAACAAAAGATGCTGCTTTCCCATCAGGTAAATGCATATCGTAAAACTGTCCGTCTGCTAATGCTTTATCAAAATTTGGATTGTCTTTATCAAAAACATTTTGACTTATATCCAATACCTTACAAATTGCTTCTTTATTATAAATCCCTTTTATGCGAATATTATTACTAGAAGGGTTTAATTCAACTAAATCTCCATCGAGGTCTTGCGCTTCCTCTCTTTTATATTTCTTAGTTTCCTTGGCGCTCATAGTAGTAATGCCTCCGCTACCTTCAAAGAAATAATGTGTGCTGATGAATTTTTTAACTTCATTACGCGTCTCTTGAGGGAGGTAACGCTGTACTTTCCAAAAATCGGTACTACCAGCTTTACTAATGGCACGATTCACCCCGCCTACACCGGCATTGTAAGCCGCAATTGTAAGTAGCCAATCGTGATAACGATTGTGCAAAGAGGTAAGTAACTTTGCTGCAGCTACAGTACTTTTAGCATAATCTGTGCGATAGTCGTGACCATTTTTTCTTAATCCGTAACGAACAGCCTCGTCTGGCATTAATTGCCATGGGCCTAAAGCTCCGGAACTCATGCGCATATTCTTGCTCAAACTACTTTCAATGACAGCGATATATTTTAATTGGGTGGGCAAATTATATTCTGTGAGAATTTTGTCCATCGTATTAAATATAGGCTTAGCCCACACCTTCATTTTAGTAAGGTCTGTATATTCTTTGCTTATATAATTATCTGCAAAATCCTTGACTTTATCGTTCAATGCTACTTTTACTTCAGATGGGGCAGTAGCTGTAGTAGCCGTGCTAAGTCCTTCAGTTGTCGGGTCAAGTGTTACGCCGGTTTTAGCCGGCAATAATGTTACGAATCCTTTTGGTCCTTTTTTAGCCTTAATTACCTTTTTATCTTTACCTGGAGCAGGTGCGTTGATATCTGAAAAGCTCGAAAAGGACATTATTGAAAATGCAAATGCGCCCATCATGACCATGCCAAGCACATACTTAACGCCAGTTAAGGTGAAAAAATTTTGTTGCATTTTTAATAGTGTAATCCTTGTCATCCATTCATTTTTCGTTACGAAATCAGTTTGTTTAATCTTAATAACAAAGCAAACCATTATTACATCAATACTTATGCGTTAGATGTGATAGGAACAAACAGTGCTTATAATAGGGCCAATGAAGAATATTTCTTTATAACTACCCTTTAATTTGAACCATTTGTCTTGAAAGATTTAGCAAAGGTAACTCTTTCATTTGATTTGTCATCACCTGTAAACCAAAAGGTATGCCAAGTTTGGATTTGAATAAAGGGAGTGATATCCCGGGAATACCGGCTAAGTTTGCGAAAACTGTATATATATCAGCAAGATACATCTCGGTAGCGTCGTGATTCTTTTCTGCAAATTTGAATGCTGTCGTGGGTGCTGTGGGAGAAATCAGTGCATCATAAATAGAAAAAATCTCTTGAGATTTTTGGGCAACAATTTGCCTAACTTTTTGAGCTTTAGTGAAGTAAGAGTCGTAGTATAGTGAACTTAGTACAAAACTGCCCAACATAATTCGTCTTTTTACCTCTTTACCAAAGCCGGCACTTCTATTTTTCTTATAAAAATCTGTTAAATCAGTAGTAGTTTCTTTTGTTTGTAGACCAAATTTTACGCCATCATATCGAGAAAGGTTGGTAGAGGCCTCCGCTGTCGTAAGCACATAATAAGCAGGGACAACGTAATCGAGATATTCAAAGTCAATGGGTTCTACCCTGTGACCCGCTTGTCTTAGCTTTTCTATGTAATCGTAAATGGCAGCTTTTACTTCTTCATTTAAATACGGATGCTCGAGTGTTTGTTTAATATAAGCGATTCTGTATTTTTTTTCTTGTGTAACTGCGGAGCTGTATGTTTCCACCGGTTCGTTGCGCACGGTACTGTCATAGTCGTCTTTGCCGGCAATTACTTCTAAAGTCAATGCTACATCTTCCAAGTTTTTGGAGAAAATGCCAATTTGATCAAAAGAAGAAGCATAGGCAATTAAACCATAACGAGAAACGCGGCCGTAAGAAGGTTTTAATCCGATAACCCCACAAAAGTCTGCCGGTTGTCTTACAGAACCTCCTGTGTCGCTGCCAAGGCTTATCATGCATAAACCCGCTTGGATGGCAACAGCAGAGCCTCCGGATGAGCCACCGGGAACGCGCTCATTGTCGGCATCATTTAAAACTTTGCCGAAAGCTGAATTTTCGTTACTGCTACCCATAGCAAACTCATCACAGTTCTGGCGGCCTATAATGATAGCTCCTTCAGCTAAAAGCCTTTCTACCACAGTGGCATTATATACAGCTTTGTAGTTTGTTAGAATTTTGGAGGCAGCAGAAAGTTTATGGTCTTTATAACTAATTACATCTTTAAGCCCTACAATTACGCCATGTAATTTCTTCATCTTCTGACCTTGAGCACGCTGTTCATCTAGCTTTTGGGCTTGCACCAATGCTTCATCAGCAAATACCTCTAAGAAAGCATTGAGATGCTTTTTTGTTTCTATTTGGTGTATAAAGTGTTTTACTGCTTCTACGCAAGAAGTATGATTATCTTTTAATTCTTGGTGATAAACTGCAATGGAAGTAAAGGTGAACAGGGCTTAATATTTTAAGATTCCTTCAAAGAAGGAGTGAAGAAAACGGTTTGTGCTGATAATAATCCACAGATTATTTTTCATCAACGGAAGCAGTATTTTCAGTTGATTCCTGCGCCTTATCTTTTTCTTTCATGCCATTTTCCAATTCTTTACGAACATTATCTTTAGCATCATTAAATTCTCTTACGCCCTTTCCTAAACCACGCATGAAATCTGGTATCTTTTTGCTACCAAACAGAACTAGCACGACTACTGCAATTAGTAGTATTTCTGAAAAACCTATCTCGCCCATGATTTTTATTTTATTGACAAAAGTAATTAAAAATGTGCATTTGAGTGCTAAAAACTACTGTTTAACTACTACATGGCATTCTATGCGATATGCCCCATATGTTTAAGAAAACTTATATGAGAATGTACTGCCTGATACATACGTTTATATTCGATGTAAGTGACATTATATTCTTTGCACGCCTGTTTTACAATTTTATTTATGGCCGGATAATGTACGTGAGAAATTTTGGGGAATAAATGATGTTCTACTTGAAAATTTAATCCGCCAACATACCAAGAAATAAATTTATTGCCGGTAGCAAAATTGGCGGTTGTCTTAAGCTGATGCACAGCCCACTCGTCTTCTAATTTGCCGGTAGCTTCGTTGGGAACAGGGAAAGAAGTATCCTCCACTGTATGGGCTAATTGGAATACAATGCTTAAAATAAAACCCGCTGTAAAGCTAAAAATCAGGTATCCGATAATCCATTTAGAAAATCCAATTTTTACAATCGGAATGACTATGAAAAGGCAATAATACAATGCTTTGAAGCTCCAAAACATCACGTGGTCCCTAGGTTTCATTTTCTTTAACGGGGTACTTCCTATTTTGCCAGTAAAATATTTCTTGTAATCGCTTAATAATGTCCAGTAAATGTGCAAAATGGCATAAAACATCCAAAAATATAAATGCTGAAACTTATGCATTTTGTATTTCTTTTGAGTCGCAGCCATACGTAAAAAGGGCTTAGCATCAATATCATCATCTATTCCGTCGATATTTGTATAAGCATGATGAATAACATTATGCTTCATATTCCACATAAATTGACTTGCGCCCACCACTTCGGCAGAATAAGCTGCAATTTTGTTCATTGCACTCCATTTGCTAAAACTACCGTGCCCTCCATCGTGCATTACGTTGAATCCGATCCCTGATACTAATGCGCCAATAAGCATACATAATAATACATTAAGCCAGGTGCTTTCAGGGGTGAAAAATACGGTCTGTATATAGCAATAAATTAAGGCAAGTACCAGAAATAATGCTTTAGAATAAATGCGTAGGCCGCCGGTATTTGATTTTCCGGTAGTTCGAAAATATTCATTTATTCTATGTTTTAACTCTACGTGAAAGGATGACGCAGATTTTGCAAATTTAGGAGTAGCCATTTTTATTTTTCCTTGTTAATTTTAATACCCAATAATTTTTTTAACCCAAGTTAGAATGTCTTTTTCTGCAGCTTATTTTGTGATAAACTTGTCGAATGAATTTACACCAAGTGCTTTTTGTGCTATGAATCCTTCTGCATACTCGACGCCAATTCTTTTACCAAATTCTATTGCTCTTGCCTCAATAATTTTCAAAAATTGGGGCGAAGAAATGTATGTTTGAGGTCCATTATCTATGGCATTAAATTGTGTTTTGTAACTTAATATTGATGCCGTTTTTTGTTCATATACCTGTGAAATATCAAAAATCAAATCTGGCTCTAAAAGCTCATCTTGAATATATTGATATACCTGCTTTGGTCGCCAAGCCTCTTGCAGCTCTCCTTCAAATGTTGTTTCTATCTTTAGGAGACCAGATAAGAAACTTGCATCTAATACCAATTTTGCACTTCTTCCGTGATCGGGATGTCTGTCCGAGGGTGCATTGCAAATAAGTATTTCGGGTTGGTATTTTCTGATAGCAACAATTACTTTTAAAATGTTGCTTTCATTTATTTGAAAAAAACCATCTTCCATTTGCAAATTTTCTCGCGCACTTAAGTGTAAAATAACCCCCGCCTCCGCGGCTTCCGCATCACGTGTCTCTGCCGTTCCTCTTGTTCCCAATTCACCGCGCGTGAGGTCTACTACAGCTACTTTTTTTCCTTGTTTTATCGAAGATATTATTGCGCCTCCGCAACCCAATTCCACATCATCCGGATGCACACCAAAAGCCAATATGTCAACTTTCATTTATTCGTCTTAATTAAACTAAATTAATTCATGTAAATTGGACGCAAAGTTAAGGTTTTTGCTCAAAGGGCGTATGTTAATTTAATAACCATAATACATGGCAGCTTGACGAGTAAGTATTTCAATTGATTGGTCTTCTCCGTTAGGGTCATATGTTTGTTTAAGACTTGAACCGAATATTTTGGCTACACCCTGATACAACACCGCATTAAAATCGCCCTTGTATTCATCTAAGATTTCGTAACAGTTATTACCTGTTTCACGACAAATCAATTTCATCAACACTTTGCCCTGATATACGGAAAGGTTGCGTAATTTGCTTGTAAACTCTTGTCTTAGTTCTCTTTCATGGGCTTTAATAATGGCTTTTCGTTTGCGCCTATTAGTTACCCCAGCCAATTCTCCATTTATCTTTTGAATCACCCGAGAAGCCGCTTTAGCGTATGGATAGGTAACATATACCGCATTTTTTAATCTGTTCCAGGCTTCATAATACTTCTTCCACTTGGCGTTCATTCGCGTAAATAGGTAAAGAGGCGTTAATTCACTTGTAGGGTCTTTACATCCACCGTCGCTACTGGTAAGTTCTACCCGAATAGTGTCGTATGGACTCAAACTTATTGTCTGAGCTTGCAAACCCCTGGTGAACAACAAAAATGAAATAATTGAGCAGAGTCGAAATATTTTTCTATATGTGTGCATTTGATGATAGAAATAATACATTCTATTATTCACAAAATTAAATGTAAAATATAAAATCTCGTTTTGATAAAAGTTAAATTGACTGCAAAGAAACGTTATATTCCATTACATTTGCCTCATGTCTGTAGAGAATATTATTTCGAGTTGGGAGAAAAAAAACTTCAAATCTTTATACTGGTTGGAAGGTGATGAAGGTTTTTATATAGATAAAATAATGAATTATGCAGAGCGTCACATTCTTTCGGAAAGTGAGGCCGAGTTTAATTTGACTATCTTTTATGGCCGTGACGCTAACTGGTCAGAAGTGACCAATGCATGTAAGCGATTTCCTATGTTTGCCGAACGACAGGTAGTGCTGTTGAAAGAAGCTCAATATATGAAGGATATAGCCAAAATGGAGCCCTATTTCGAAAATCCGCAGCCCTCCACTACGCTAATAATAGGGTATAAAGAAAAAAAACTGGACGCTCGCACAAAACTTGCAAAAACTGTAAAACAGAAAGGAGAACTATTTGCTTCTACCAAAATATTCGATAGTAAATTACCTGAATGGACGAATCAAATAGTAAAACAAAGAGGCTTTAGTATCAATCCCAAGGCGGTCCTTTTACTAGTGGATCATATTGGCAATGATTTGTCTAGAATTGATAATGAGGTAAACAAAATATTGATTAACCTGAATGGTCGCAAGGATATCACGGAAGAGGATATTGAAAATTATGTAGGAATTAGTAAAGAGTTTAATGTGTTTGAATTGCAAATGGCCGTTGCACAAAAGGATTTACCTAAGGCTATTCGTATTATACAATATTTTGAAAGCAATCCTAAATCGGCGCCGATACAATTGATATTGCCCGCTTTGTACAATTTCTTCAGTAAAGTTATTATTGCTTCAAGTATATCTGGTGGCGAAACGAATATTGCTTCAGCAATTGGTGTGTCGCCCTATTTTGTAAAAGATTACTTGATGGCTGCGCGAAATTATAATATACAAGCGTTAGAAATGATTTTGCTACAGTTGCATCAGTATAATTTACGAAGCATTGGTATAGATACCGTGAGTTCAACTTCCCAGGGCTCTTTGTTAAAGGAAATGGTGGTAAAAATTATTCGTTAGCACTGGTTTAGTATGCTTTTAGAATATCTATTTCAATGGCTTGTTCTTTTTGTAAATCACGTATTACTTCGTCAACATTTTTCTAACGTTAGACCATGAAGTTCTACCAATAGATGTTTATAAGTCCTTTTTTGTTGACCGAGGATTGTCAGGTGTAGATCTATGGCTGTACTTTTTTTGCCGACAATTATCGCAGGTGCCACATGAAGTTGAAGTCTCGTCACCAAAATATTGACAGATAAAGACGTTTCTGCAAATGGGGGTATGGATATAGGCAAGCATTTCTTCGATGCGTGTTACAAATATCTTTTTTCTTTTTGCATAATCACTGTGGTTGAATATCAAAAATTCTGCTGGCGCTCGATTGGTGAGATATAATATTTGTGGCGTTTCTTTTTGTGGTAAATACTTTATAACGCCGTGTTTTTGCAGCATATGCAACCCCGCGATTACTTCGGTGGCCTGGATGCGTAAAACTTTCGCAATACGTTTTTCAAATACCGATACATTTTGTGTATAGATGCCCCTATAATTACGTAAGAGGAATTTTATCAATGGATCTAGTTTGGGGTAATTTTCTTCAAAATTATATAGCCTTTCTTTATCAATAGTAAAAGTAACTTTGGATGGAAGAAAGATATTTTCGTTGAAGGAAATTAATTCGGCTTGTTCCAATGCTTTGATGGCGTATATTGTTTGCAGGGTATCTAATTTAAAATTTTTTATAAATATGTTTATATCAAAATCATAAAATCCTCCCTCACCAATGCCTACGGGTATTTGCAAAAAATCGCCCAAATGCTGATAGATTCTCTTTATCATATTGAAGGATGGAAAGCGTGTTTGTGGCAGCTGCTGCAAATCGTATAAATCTTGCTGTTGATATAACAATGCGGCGATTGCTTTTTCGCCGTTGCGGCCTGCACGGCCGGCTTCCTGATAATAATTTTCTAAACAATCTGGTGCATCATAATGTATTACGGCTTGCACATCCGGCTTGTCGATACCCATGCCAAATGCATTCGTGCAGACGATTACTTGCGTTTTATTATTTATCCAGTCTTCTTGTTTTTTGCTCCGCTGTTCTCGCAAAAGTCCACCATGATAAAAGTCTGCATTTACGTTTTTTAGACGTAGCAAAGAACTTATTTCTTTGGAGAGTCTCCTACTTTTACAATATACAATTACGCTTCCGGGCGTTTTTTGTATTATTTGTGATAGTGTATCAAGTTTGTCGTCACACTTTACAGCCGACAATGAAATATTGGGCCGTTCAAATGATTGGGTGAAAATTTCCTGATTTTTGAATAGTAGATTTTCTACAATATCTTTCTGTACCAGAGAGGTTGCAGTTGCAGTAAGTGCTATAATCGGAACAGCAGGGAAATATTCTCTCAATTGTGCAATACGCAAATAGGAAGGTCGGAAATCGTAGCCCCATTGTGAAATACAATGCGCTTCATCGACAGCTATTAAAGAAATATTCATTTCCTGTACAATCTCTTGAAAGACATATGAGCCAATGCGTTCGGGAGATATGTATAGCAGTTTATATTTTTCTGCAACTGCATCTTCCAGTATATCCAAAACTTCTTTGTTGTTTAGCCCGGAATGGATCGCACAGGCCGATATGTTTTTCTTTTCAAGGCTTTCTACCTGATCCTTCATCAAAGCGATTAGTGGTGTAATGACGATACAGATTCCTTCTAATATTAATGCGGGTACCTGAAAGCAAATTGATTTTCCTGCACCTGTTGGAAGGAGTGCCAATACGTCTTTCCCCTGCAATACTGTATTTACGATACTCTGCTGCTCTCCACGAAAGGTGTCAAGCTGCCAATATTTCTTTAATATTTCTAGAGGTGCCTGCGTCATAATGCGTGAACTTGAATCTGATTTGTATTTAATTCCCACGCATTGTCCCAATCAACCAATGCATTAAACAGACATATTTTTTGATAGAGAGAGAGTTGCTGAATAGAAATATTTTTTTCTATAATTATTTTATCTTCTATGAGTTTGCTTCGTTGTACGCCCCTTAGTAAGGGTATTTTGGGCGTGTGCCATTGAGTTCCGTTCCATAAAGCAATATTGGTAAAGGACGTTTCGGTAAGCAAATTATTTCTTACAATTAATACTTCTTCCCCTTGCTGTAAGTCTTTGACTAAGGCATTAAGTTGTTGTCGATCTTCATATTTTAAATGGTAATCTATATCGTTGCCATTCTTTAATACCAAACTATTTATTGTTCTTTGTTGATAAACACTAAATTGAATGTCGGTATTCTTTGAATCATACAGCACACGGCATTTGTAAGAGACATCCTTGTCTAAGTCGATTTCTTTGCTCCTAATTATTTTTTCTAAAGAAGGATAAATAGTTTCCCCCCAGGTCGCTATTTGCGTTTGTGCAAAACGTTGCTCATGCCATTTTATCAAAGGCATGTTGTTGTTTTTAAATAGTATTGTTTCAATAAATCGGGGCATATATTTTATCTATCATTTCTTGGTATTCGGCGCTGGGATCACTCATCGAAGTGATACCTCCGCCACTTTTAAACACCATCCCGTTTTCTGTATTTTCAATGTAGCGAATAATTACACAACTATCAATTTGTTCTCCATCAAATATTCCCCAAACGCCCGTGTAATATTTTCTATCGTGTTTTTCTGTTTGTGCTATTATTTCTAATGTTTTGGCCTTAGGTGCACCACAAATGGAACCTGCTGGTAGCAACGCTGAGAAAATCGCCCCTGGATTATTTAAAAATTGTTCACGAATATTTCCGCTTATTTTAGAACTTACGGACAATAATTCTTTTTGATTGGTTGAAATCTTTTCTATATAGCGAAAATCGTCAACGCGTACATTTTTAGCGACGATACTTAAGTCATTTCTTATCAGATCTACAATGGTAAATTGTTCGCATAGTTCCTTTTCGTTTGCCAAAATATTATCTCCAGCCTCTTCCATAGTGCCGTCAATGGTACCCTTCATAGGATAGGCATATATTTTATCATTATTAATTTGAATAAAAGGCTCCGGTGAAAAATGAGTAAAAATATCTTTATAATACAATTTATATTTTGCATGGCCCTGGCTAAATAATTCTTTCAAACTATAATTGGTCTTTATGGGGGTTGTGCAAGTGAGATTTAAAAGATAAGTGTCGCCGGCTTGGATAGCGGTTTTTACCTGTTCAAACTGCAGTTTATACGCATTTTCTGAAATAGGGTATTTTTCCCATTCCAAGATCTTATGCGGCTTTATTCCCTCTGAAATGTTTGATTTTGCAGGAGTCTTGAAAAGAATGTTTTCCTGCATCAAATCTTTTAAGGGAAGGATTTCTGTTTTACTGCACAAAAAATCTACGAGAAAGAAAAAAGGGGTTTTCTTTTCGTGTAACTCATTCATCTTACTAAAAAATAGTTCCTTTGCCTGTAAATTCATCGCTTCAAATGGGGACAAAAATATTAATAATAGACCATAATGATTCTTTTACTTACAACTTAGTGCAACTTTTGGAAGAAGCGGGCGCGCAGGAGGTTGTTGTAATGCCGGTCGCAGCGGTAAAGGAACATCAGATAAATAGCTTTGACGGCATTATTTTGTCGCCCGGACCCGGTTTACCCGGAAATTATTTGGAGAGTTTTTCGATTCTGAAAAAATACGCTGCAATTAAACCTATTTTGGGTGTATGTCTTGGGCTACAAATTATTGTAGAATTTTTTGGCGGGCAGTTGCAGAACTTAAATGTGGTGCAGCATGGTAGGCAATTAGAGATCTATAGGCAGATAGATTGCCTTTTATTTGAAGAAATGAATTTTCCTTTCAAGGTTGGATTATATCATTCCTGGGCGATGGATAAAAGTATAAATCTAGAATGTCTTCAAATAACGTCCGTTTTGAAAAATGGAACTGTAATGTCTTTACGACATAGTCTTTACAAAATATATGCTGTGCAGTTTCATCCCGAATCTTATATGACGCAACAGGGACTGCAGCTGATGAAAAATTGGCTGAAAATAGTGGAAGGTCGTTAAGGTTTTATCTTCGTAACAATTTTATCCGGTTTAAATTTTCATTAACACTGTCTGTGGATTCATTAACAATAATCGTTGAAAAAATTTTTTAGTTTGTGACTCTTATAAAGGTTTATTATAATTTTTGACACTTTGTAATCAAAAGAAACATGCGGTTTCCAAGCAAATGACAATTAAGGATAGAAACCATTATTACTTTCTGGTGTTGTCCGGTTGTTTAATTTCATCGTGATTCAATAATTGTTGGCACTCCTAATGAAACTTATTTTATTCTGGTTTTGTCTTATGTTTGTTTTTAAAAGATGGACGCTTCTAAAGCTTATTTTACATTATTTAAATATGTAACACCTTTATCCAAAATATGTATATGCTATTATTTAGACTAGTTAAAATCAATATCTTAATACTATTTTTCACATTAATTTCCAATGTTGGTACTGCACAAAAGAAAAATGAGGCTGAAACGATCCTTTACAAAGGAAATTATAATTTAATGCTGAATATCCAGAATTTGACGAATAAAATTGGCAAGTTCAAAATAGGAGATTCAGTAATAATAAATAAAGCAGAGGACAAAAACAATATAACTGTGGGGGGAATTTTAAAAGAGAATCCAAGAATGTTTATGATAAGATTTTATCCAGACACAAACAATCTCTCAAAAAAAGAATTATTAAATAAGCCTAAAGTAGAACAGTTTATTTTTTTATTGACTTCCGGATCCACTAAAATCATTGCCGATGATAGAGTGGGAAAAAATTGGCGAATAGAATCTCCTAATTCATTGCAAGTAATCTTTCGTAATTATTTCGATGTTCTATATCGCTTAGAGTCTTATAGGCTGAACAAAACTGATAATTTTGAAAAATATAGAGACAGTATTGCGAAGAACTTCCTTATCCCCCAGTTTAACAAAAACAAAAACAATTTCATTGGAGTAATTATATCCCCTGTCTTAGTAGGATATTTACACAAGGAGGAGGATTGCCATTTTTTAGATTCTGTTTATAATTGTTTAGGAGAAGGTATTAAGACTCTTCCCATAATAAAAAGAAGACTTGACAACATTAAAAAAGGGTGTAGTTATGTGGGCAGGAAGGCCCAATCTTTTACTTTAAAGGACATACAAGGGGGAAATATCTCTTTAACTGATTTTAAGGGTCACTATTTATTGATTGATTTCTGGGCTAGTTGGTGTAGTCCTTGTAGAGCACAAAACCAAGCTTTGAAGCAGATATATCAAAAATATTCGAAATTGGGTTTTAATATTCTAAGCGTTTCTACTGATGATAGAAAAAAGAGCTGGATAGATGCAGTCCAAAAGGATAAATTAAGCTGGCCTCAAGTATCCTTATTAGGTGTAAGTAAAACTTACACGGACAAATTTAGAGACGATTATTATTTTGATATGATTCCTTCTAATTTTTTGATAAGTCCTGAAGGAGTAATAATAGCAAACGATATAATACCGGAAAATCTTGACAAAAAATTGGCCGCCATTTTCAAAAAGCGGTAATGAAGGGGGATTTGTCCTAGAATAGCTTTACCTTGAATTTATCTTTGAATTTGAATGCAGTCCTAAATTTTCCAATTAAAAGTGTAGTTCTGGTAAATGTTCTCAAATGACTTGAGAGAGCATTAAATATTGTACTTTATTGCCCATTGTTTCATTGATAGTAAAACAGGTCTTAATTCTTCCCCGCTATCTGTAAGGCTGTATTCTACGTGTGGAGGAATAATTGGCTTAGCAATGCGATCAATAAGCTTGTCCGCTTCCAATTCCTTTAGGCTTTGAATGAGCATCTTTTCTGTAATTGCCGGAATTGCTTTTTTGAGCTCGCCATATCGTTTGGTACCAGTCAAAAGTTGATTAATAATAATAGGTTTCCAACGCCCGCCAATTTTGTGTAGAAAAAAGGTAACTGGACATTTTGTTGCAATGACTCGTTTATTAAGTTGATTTGTCGAAGAGTGCTTAACTGCTGACATGATACATACTTTAGGGTTAGTACTTGTTTATAAGTATGTGCAAAGATATCTTTGCAACTTAATAAAACAAAGGAAAATGAAAGCAATTAAAGTTACAGAAAACAAAACACTTGATTTAGTTGAATTAGCTAAACCAGATAAAGTATCCGCGGGTCATGTAATCATTAAAATGCTTGCCTGTGGAATCAATGCAGGCGACAGTGCTTTTATCAATGGTGTATTTCCGAAAGGATCAATTCCAGAAAGCCAACATAACCTGGCTGGTGTATCGGGGGTGGGAACGGTTGTGTCCGTTGGAAAAGATGTGCCCGAAATTTACGAAGGAAAGAATGTAACCGTTTATCGTTCATTAAAATTTAGCGAAGACATTATAGGCACCTGGAGTGAATATGCGCAATTACATTATTTGCAATGTGCTATCATTCCGGATCATTTAAATATGGAAGATTATTCGGGTTCTCTGGTAAATATTATTACGCCTTATGCTTTTTTTAAACAAATTATCGAAGAAGGTCACAAAGGTATTATTGCAACTGCTGGGACTTCGGCCACCGGAATTGCTATATTAGGTATTTGTCAGCAGTATAAATTTCCGATAATCTCAATAGCCAGGAACGAAGAAAGTAAAAGAGCGTTGGAAGAACTTGGTGCGGAAAATATTCTTGTTCAAAGTGATGTCGATTTTAAAAAGCAGCTGAAAGAAACGGCACAAACTTTTAACGCAACCGCGGTTTTTGATGGTGTTGGCGGATCGATCTTGAATAATATCGTTGATGTGATTCCTTTTAATTCTACAATTTTCTCCTATGGATATCTTGGCGGACAAATACCCTTTTCATTTCACACTAGTTTATTGATGAGAGGCATTACAATAAAGGCTTTTAGTAATTTTAATAGCCCAACTGTTCAAAACGCAGGGAAATTAGAAAAAGCTCTTGGAGAAATTGGAGCTATAATTGCTCTGCCACATTTTAAAACTAAAATCGGCAAGCGTTTTAGCATGAAAGAAATAAATGAAGCACTTACTTTCGCTTCAGGGCGGGCCAGCGGAAAAGCAATATTAATCTTATAAGAAGATAATAGCTTGATCGTTATTGAAAATAGCACTGGGAGACAGCGCGAACAAAAAACCGGTATTGAATGGTAGGGAAATTGATATTGCTGGAAACATTTGCTAGTCAATCTAAAAGCGTGTTTAACCTGTCACTCAAACACGTCCTATAAAAGTAAAAAAATATTTTCTGCAAAAAGGGAAATAAAAAATAAATATTCATCTTGGCCGCTAAGACACAAACAGGAACTAAAGAGCAGGAAAAGATTACCATCTATCGGGGAGTCACAGGCATTTTATTGCGCGTTTTATCCAAATAAATCACTACT
>NZ_JBNQGD010000364.1:0-6089 GCF_050436765.1 Arachidicoccus sp.
CGTTCTAACATCCATTGATCGTTATATATTTTGCCAACATAACGGCTGCCATGGTCGTGAAAAATCACGACGACCAAATCATCCTTTTTTAATTTATCTTTTAATTGATGAATGGCTTGTAAGGCACTACCTGCACTATAGCCGACAAAGATACCTTCTTCTTTTGCAATACGCCTTGCCATTATGGCGCCGTCTTTATCGGTTACTTGTTCAAAATAATCGATGCATTGCATGTCAAAGTTCTGCGGTAGAAAATCTTCTCCGATACCTTCGGTAATATAAGGGTATACTTCTTTGTTATCCAGCTCGCCGGTGCGAAAATATTTTGTCAACAAAGAGCCATAACTGTCCACCGCCCAAACCTGGATACCCGGATTCTTCTCTTTTAAAAATTTCCCCGCGCCACTTACTGTTCCGCCTGTTCCGGAAGCGACTACCAGATGCGTGATTTTGCCTTCGGTTTGTTCCCAGATCTCTGGTCCGGTTTGTTCGTAATGTGCCTGGCGATTTGCTAAATTATCGTATTGATTGACATAAAAAGAGTTAGGCGTTTCCTTGGCAAGCCGCTTAGAAACGGAATAGTAGCTCTGTGGATCGTCAGGTTCTACATTCGTGGGACAAACGATCACTTCGGCGCCAAGTGCCTTTAGAATATCGACCTTTTCTTTGCTTTGTTTATCGGTGGTGGTAAAAATACATTTATAGCCTTTTAAGATAGCCACGATAGCCAGGCCCATTCCCGTATTGCCACTTGTACCTTCTATGATGGTCCCACCGGGTTTTAGTTTTCCTTCCTGCTCGGCTACTTCAATCATTTTTACAGCCATTCTATCTTTTACAGAGTTGCCTGGATTAAAGTATTCCACTTTTGCTAAAACCTGACAAGGTAAGCCTTTTATGGTTTTGTGTAATGCTATTAAGGGTGTATTACCAATGGATTCTAAGATATTTTGTTGCCACATAATTGATTGCTTTGTGTAAATGTAGGGAAAATATTTTTAGCGTTTGGTAGTTGAGAAGCTGTATCTTTTAAACGTTCCCAGGGTATTTTCTCTTCTACCCCGTCAGCGTCGATTCGCCCCTTTCTTTGTACATAATATTTGATGATGTGTAAGGTTATAGCAGGGCGAACATTATAGCGTTGTGGAGGTGGGAAAAGATGCTTCCGAATCTGTATTTACTTTTCTAACAGAAACAATAAAGAATGTTTTTTTTGACCCTGATGAAGAAATATTTGGCCGATATACCAGGAATCTGGAAGAGGTCATTATTATAAAAAATATGGTTTCTGAAGCCCCTCTATTGGAAGTACAAAAGATTGTTGTACCCGCTTTGGAAAAATTATTGGTAGATATGCTGATTGATACAAATCTTTTTTCTGGACAGCAAAATGAAAAGGAATTTATTATGCAGAGTGTGATGGAGAAATACACCTTAAAGGAGTTGAAAATGTGTCGATATGCTGTGCGAAGAAATAGGGAACGAGAAATTGACAAACTGATAAATATAAGTTTGGCACAATAATATAATTTATGCCAATAATATATAAATTATGATAGATATAAAGTCCTCAAAAAATGTAAAATGAAAATTAATGCGGGCGTATGATATGCACTGCGCAAAATTACACGAAGGGTTTGCAATGCACGAAACAAGTGATTTTCTCCAGTTTTATGAGCGACTTGCATTTCTGGGGCAATTTCTTTGACGGAGAGGTCTTGTTCCCTGCTATAGCGGTAAACAATCCTGCATTTTTCCGGTAATAACAAAACCGCTTCTTCGATATAGGTTTTAAAAAAACGGGCGTAGATAGCTGCTTCATCTGAATAGGCGACCGGAGCATTGGTGATTTTTTGCAGTATATTTTTCCGCTTCAACTCCTTTTGCAGAAAAGCAAAAACAGAAAACTTTACGGCGGTGGCGAGGTAGGCAGATAAAGAGGCAATTTCGACAAGATTGGCCTGTCCCATAAACGGATAAATACATCCTGAACGATTTCTTCAGCAATGTCTTTTCGGTTAGAAAAATGATAGGCAATCGCAAAAAGCTTTTCCACATATCCGCCATAGGCCGCTGTGAAGGGCGGTTCATTACAGGCTTTTATCAATTCAAGTAATTGCTCATCTGTATATTCCGAAAAGACCTGCATTGTCTTTTAACAAATTGATAACGCCAAATTAGTATCTACAAAAATAAATACCAAATAAAAACGTTCGTAGTTTGTTCCTATTTTTTCAATAGGCAACGCTTGCTGTAACAACCATGTAATGAAGTCCTGTTAGTGATTGGTAATCGCAAAAGACGAACCGCTTCTTGTCATTGGTTTAACTAAATGTCATTGCTGCCCGGCTACTTCCATCATTTTTCCTGCTATTCTTTCTTTTACAAATTTGCCCAGATGAAAGTCTTCCAGCTAAAGTCTTATAAGGTAAGCCTTTTATGGTTTTGTATAGTGCCATTAATGAATAGATTATCACATTTCTAAACATTTATATCCTTATTTTTATATCTAAATGACAATTTATGAAGCGATACTTCTGCATCACTTTATTGTTTATGGTATTTTCACAATTGGTTTTAGCAAAAGATATTCTTGATACCGTTCGGGCATCAGCGCAGGGTAATTGGTTAAACACCGACGGAAGTAATAGATGGACTTATGGATTTACCAGGGACAAGGTATTTTATGATTGTGCCGTGTGGCAAGTAAAATCCGTCAGACAAATAAAAAATCATTTCTCGGAGTGCTATTTCAAAAAAAGGCGAACAGCAGATATTATTCGTTAAAACTGCCCAGGACAATAATTTATGGATTGGAAAGGACAGAAATTGATGTACTCTTTTTAGCAAAAAGAAGACTTTCAAAGAGTTGCCTGAAGAGGATCTGACCAATTATACTGCTGCTAATAACTATGCTTTCGTTTGCCCAACACGCAAGAAATGAGAGCGGTGTTGAACGAGGCTTAGACCTTGAAGGAGGGCATTTTTGTATTAAGAAGATATGTGCAGAAAATTGTTTAATTCTGTGATAGAAAACTGAACTTTAAGCATTCTTATTAATTGGATAAAAACATCTACCTTAGTGTGGTGAAGCATAAGATTAAAATATCATCCATTTTTCCAAAACATTTATTTTGGGACGTAAGGCTTGAAGAACTTGACTCAAGAAGAGATATGGAGCTTATTATCCCGCGCGCCTTATTTATGAGCGATAAGAAATCTTTTGAAAAGGATATTGCACGGTTGGAAGATATTTATCAGCCTGAGCAAATTATTGAAAATTTGCAACATACAAAGGAGCGAATCAGCAACGAAGTCTGCGAATTGATTTCTAAAAGATATAACCTCCCTTCTTTCCATCGTTTTTCCCTAAAAAAATAACTTGAATGGAAGCTGTGGGCAAATCATTGCTGCAACTACTTAAGGAATTGCAACCCATTCCTTCATTGAACGATTTTTATCTTGCCGGAGGAACAAGCCTTGCTATTCGATTGAATCATAGAAAATCGCAGGATATAGATTTGTTTTCTGATAAATGTGTAGGGATTGCCGGATAGCAACGTATTCAGCAAGAAATAAACCTTATTTTTGAAAAGAGGATTATTTTTTGCACTATCATTAATACCGAAATTGGAGACCAATTTTGTTTTCTACGAGCTTTCATAAATGTAAATGGAGAAAATATAAAAGTGGAAATTTTGCAAAATTTCCCACGCATGTTTCCCGTTGAGAACATTCACGATATTAGAACAATGTCAATAACGGATGTAGGGTTATTGAAACTAATGAGTGCCAGTAACCGGCTGGCAAAAAAGGATATTTATGATCTGGATATTATTACAGATACTGTTCCGTTAGCGGATTTACTGAATACTTTGCGAATAAAAAGAGCAAAATATTGTCATGAAAAAGATAAATCATTATTTGATTTAGATGATGAAAAAAGCCCGACAGAGGAGATTGAAATATTGTTAGATTTTGATAACCGAAATTATGCATCAAACCACTTGCGACCGTCACATTCCAATGACCTCATAGACATAATGGATAATAGCAAAAATTGGAGAATCGCAAGGTCAAGTTGGCTAAAGAAGGTAAAATTGTTGTTTAAAATAATTGATTAGTTTTCGCGGCGTAGGTTTCACCACCGAAAAAACGTAATATAAAAACACTTCGTTTTTTTGCTCCTGCTGACAAGACGAAGCAAGCCCAGTACGAGGAGTATCGTTTTCATTTTTGAATGATTTTAGTTTGTTTGATTATTTTTTATTGTTCTTTTGGCAAGTTGTTGTTGATATTTTTAACTGCCTTACTGAATTCCACTGCGTTCCATTTCTCTATGATAGAAAAGAATCAAAAGGTCAAGGCTGTAAATGGAATTGCTAAAAAATATTGTGTTTCGCTAAAAGAATTAAAACGCGCTTCGCTTGAACGGAAATTCTTTTTTAACGTTCAACAAAACATTTTTCTTAACGCATTCCATTTAAGACCGGAAGGCGCAACTTACTTAGTGAAAATGGTGCAGTTAGAATTGCGTAGAGACCAAGAGTGGAAACTGGAAGAACATTCCTTTATCCTTACTAAAAGCCTTCTCAAAATATAGCAGTTTCGTTTTGATATAGAAAGCAATAAATATCATGTAGAGATAAAGCGCTATGAACATTCACTATATATCATTGAGTTTTTTTGCGTGCGGATTTAAACAGAAAAAGGGGAACCAAATGTGGTAAGCTTACCAACGAATGCAAGTCATCAGGCATCGTTCTTACTTGCTTTGATAGTATGGATGGGTCTGCTAAAAATAAGTAAACTTGATTAAGTATAGATAGGTGCAATTAAGTAAAATATTTATCCATCCATCGATCCATCCGTTGTTTGCCTTTCTTATAAAATTCTCCTTCGCGAACCTATCCTTACAGCTCGCTATGTTTTTAGTCCTTAACCTGCTTATTCATTTTCGATTGTTAAGAAACGTGGAGAAACAAAGAATTTTTCCTTATTTGGGAAAATGCCTTCAATTAAAATTTGATCTGGAATTGGGGGTACAAAATCTGAGATATTAACGTACCCCATTACTTGAAAAAATGATCTAGAAAATTTCGGAAATCAGGAAAGATAATAGAATGAAGTCCTTGATTTAAAAAGGTCAGCATCCGCTTAATGTTCCAATTAGGAGCTTGACCAGATGAAATAAGAGACCTATTATTGAGATAATATAGAATTGTTGAAAGCATTTGACTTTATTTATTTTAATGAACGGTAAAATGAATAATTATAAAAAGATTTATAGCTCTTTTATTATTATCTTTGAGTCTAAGCTTTATACTCAATACACCAAATAGCTCGATTTTAAGGGCACTAACGAAGCAACACCCAAATATGGTTCACTTATCAGTGATAGCACTTACTTCTATAGAATGACAAACTATGAGTGTGCAAATAATGATGACGGTATTTTGAAAATAAAATTTATCGATAAAAGTTCTACCGATATGTACAATTTTAGCGAGGTTGATGGAATGCAGTCTTATGATTCGCTTATCAGCGATGGCACGTACTTCTATGGAATAGCAACATATGGCGGCGTGAGCAATAACGGCGATATCTTTAAAATAAAAATTGCTGATAATAGCTTTACCAGTATGCATGATTTTAATGGGGCTGATGGAAGCCAGCCTCAGGGTCCACTTATCAGTGATGGCATTTACCTGTATGGAATGACAACTTCGGGTGGTGCGAATAATGGGGGGAATGTTTTTAAAATAAAGATTATCGATAATAGCTTTTCAAGCCTGTACGATTTTAGTGAAGGGGACGGACGACGGCCTTATGGTTCGCTTATCAGCGATGGTACTTATCTCTATGGAATGACAAGGTCTGTCGGCTCAAACAGCAAGGGCAGTATTTTTAAGCTAAAAATTGACGATAACAGTTTCACGAGCATGTACGATTATAGCACAGTTGATGAAGAGGATCCTAGTGGTCCGTCTATCGTCGATGGTACTTATATCTTTGGAAGGACAGTGCTTGAGGTTCTATGAGCGCTGGAGTCTTATGCAGCTATGTTGAATTTGTGTTGGACGGTTGCC
>NZ_JBNQGD010000365.1:0-235 GCF_050436765.1 Arachidicoccus sp.
GAGTTTTAATGTCAGAGATTTGCCTTCACACAGCCATGCGTTCGCTGATAGTAAGTTTAATCTAAAAACATGAAATTTCAAGATTAAAAAAATGTTTCTTTATAATTTGTAGAAGAGAAATAGATGACCTTTAAAATGAGCTATTCCTTGTTGATTTCGGTTGGGTATTTAGCGGGATATTCATAAATCCTAAAAAACAATATTTTCGAGATAGATCTTCAAAGTGTACACCTCT
>NZ_JBNQGD010000365.1:245-1073 GCF_050436765.1 Arachidicoccus sp.
TTGCCTTATTACCTATTTTTTCCACCGTTTCTAAACATTGGAGAACCACCACTACTAATTTAGGAAGTTGAAGTTTCAAAAAACATGCCAATTCGTCTAGATAAGTTATCTAGCTATTCCTTGTTAACAATATCCGCAATGGATGGATTACCTGAAATATACTATCATGGAATCGAACCAACCATGCCTATATCTGGCTTTATCTATGTTTACAATTCGACTCTGCTTAAGAACCACATTGGAACTTATTTGTATCCAACAAATGATATCACTATACTAAACCCTAATAATAGCACCGTTACGCTGCTGTATATTGGTACGATGCCCAATACTATTATGATAGTATCGAGAATCCCAGAATTTCATGCAAATAGCTGCAAAGAGCCTAATAACATACTATTTTTAAATTCAACTTTTACATACAGAGAAATTACTGCACTCGATAGTGGATCTTGCATGTTCACCATTTTTGTTCCGTATAGTAATGAGAAAGGCTTTGCAAATCTATTGAAACTAGACGGTTTGGAATATGATGGTACTTTAAATGCATCTCTAATTGGAGGATACAATACTACATTCTTTGAATTCAATCAGGACTCAAGCAACTTTTTATCGAGTCAATTTTTTGGTTTTTTTTGTACTATGATTTCTTTCAAGATTCCAGCAAACACCACTTTAATTGGTTCTTATTCAATGGAATTATATGTGTTGGATGCCTTCCAACATAGTGACCAGGGAGACTTTTATTTTCTTATAGCGTCTACAACAGACTTTTCATTTTCATCACAGATTGAATCTAATACTACGCGTAAAGCAATCTATTCCGTA
>NZ_JBNQGD010000366.1:0-5855 GCF_050436765.1 Arachidicoccus sp.
AAGAGTAAAAGACCTGGTAAGCAGACTCACAATGCAAGAGAAAATATCGTTGATGCAAAATGATGCTAAGCCGGTAGAACGCTTAGGTGTTCCTGCTTACAATTGGTGGAACGAATGTTTACACGGTGTCGCCCGAGATGGGGTTGCTACCGTATTCCCACAGGCTATTGGGCTAGCGTCTACCTGGAATACATCCTTGATTTACAAAGTGGCAGACGCTATATCAACAGAGGCTAGAGCCAAACACGAGCAACACGTTAGAAAAGGAGAGCGAAAAATATACCAGGGACTTACATTCTGGACACCCAATATCAATATTTTTCGAGACCCGCGTTGGGGCAGGGGACAGGAAACTTATGGTGAAGATCCTTTTTTGACATCAAAGATTGGAGTTTCTTTTGTCAGGGGACTACAAGGAAATGACCCTGTTTATTTTAAAACAATCGCTACCGCTAAACATTTTGCCGTACACAGCGGCAGTGAAGCGAACAGGAGTTTCTTTAATGCAACGCCCAGCAAGCAGGATTTATTTGATACTTATTTGCCTGCTTTTGAAAACCTGGTAAAGGTGGGAAAGGTATACTCTATTATGGGAGCATATAATAGTGTAAATGGAATTCCCTCATGTGCTAATGCTTACCTGTTGGATACCATACTCCGACAAAAATGGGGGTTTAAAGGCTATGTTGTTTCAGACTGTAGTGCCATAGGCAACATTTATTATTATCATAAATATACCAATAGTCTCCCCGAAGCGGCCGCTGTAGCGGTGAAAGCTGGTTGTGACTTATCTTGTGGAGGAGAGTATGGTACGCTCAACACAGCATTGACAGAACATCAAATTACAGAAAAGGAAATAGATAAATCCGTGTCGAGATTGTTATTGGCACAATTCAAACTAGGCTTGTTTGATGAAGATAAAAAAATACCTTATCAGCAAATCCCTTTTTCTCAAAATAATTCGCCCAAACATAATCAGCTGGCGCTCAAAACTGCTTTAGAAAGTATGGTCCTTCTAAGCAATAAGAATGATATTTTACCATTGTCTAAGAATATGAAAAATATTGCCGTTGTTGGCCCGTATGCAAATAGGAACGGTATTTTGTTGGGCAATTATAATGGTACACCATCTAACCCCATCAATTTTTTAAAGGGTATCAGTACTGCATTTGGTAAATCTGCCTCCATTACTTATTACAATTACATCAAGCGTCCGGAAGATAACTATGCAAGTGAGCAAAACGAGCAGGATAGTGTTTCGATGTTGGTGAAATCTGTTGCAAATGCGGATGTGGTTATCTTTTGTGGCGGCATTTCACCGGATATCGAAGGCGAGGAGATGGGTATAAATATTAAAGGATTCTATAAAGGGGATAGAACAAATATAGATATTCCGCCACTTCAGCAAAAAGCGTTAAAAGCAATTAAAGCTAGTGGTAAAAAAGTAATATTAGTGCTTACCAATGGTGGAGCTTTTGGTCTACAATGGGAGAAGGAAAATCTGGATGCTATTATTGAAGCTTGGTATCCGGGGCAGGAAGGTGGTACAGCACTGGCAGATATTTTGTCGGGCAAATACAATCCATCGGGTCGCCTGCCGGTTACTTTTTATAAATCGGTAAAAGACCTTCCTGAATTTGAAGATTACTCCATGAAAGGTCGTACCTATAAATATTTTACAAAGACACCAGTATATCCGTTTGGCTATGGATTAAGCTATTCTAATTTTAAGTATAGTCATTTACACCTATCCAAGTCAAAAGTAACCTCGCCAAATGACTCTGTGAAACTGAGTTTGGATGTAAAAAATGTGTCCAATAAGGATGGAGATGAAGTAGTGGAAATTTATGCGGCGGCAAAAAATATCCCTTCCTTTAGGCCAATAAAAACGTTGGTCGGGTTTGTCAAGATTCATTTGGACGCGGGTGTTACCCGAAAAATAACGATTCCCATTGCTATTCAATCTTTAAGAGAATATAGTAATGACTTGAATGATTACACCGTCTATAAAGGCAAGTACGAATTATTTGCTGCTAAATCTTCAAGTGATGAGGAAAATAAGTTAGAGTTATTGGTTCAATAGCATTGGTTTGTTTATCATTTAAGTTTAGACCGGACATTTACGAGATATTATGAGGTTTAAACATTTTCGATTTTGACAAGGCCTCCATTAGTCATCTGTTTTGTGGAGGCTCAGTCATAATATTTCAAAGATCTAAATGGTAATCATCGATATTGTTTGACTCATGCGCGACATTCGTGTTCGTGTGTAAATAATCCGTTACAACCTGATTTTACGAAAAGAGATCTTACTATAAATCGCTTTATTATAGTTCAAATTAAATAAATGAACCGGCTGAAGAAAAACAAAAATTATGGGTGCTCAATGGGATAAGTCTCTTTTATTAATTAAAAAAAGCTGTTTATTATTGCTTTTCTTTTGTGGGTTTCTTATAAGAAGCCTGTCTGCTCAAACCATTGTTCATGCGCAAGACTACGGTATAAGACCGAACACCGGTAAAGATGTTACAAAAGCGATTCAACACCTTATTGACGCCTGTAAATCCAAACATACCCCTATTCAACTAGTATTTGAAAAAGGCCAATATGATCTTTATTTTAATGCTACTTCCAGTGCACCATATTATATCACCAATACCTCGGCAAAAGACGAGTGTCCATCTAAAATTAAACATATCGGGATCTGGCTAAAAGATATGAATAGCTTCACTCTTAATGGTAACGGCGCATTGTTTATGCTCCACGGGAAAATGACTTCTTTAATAGCAGACAATTGTAAAAATTTGACGCTGAAAAATATTCAATTCGATTATCAAAGGCCTACAATGTCTGAATTTACGGTCATGACTATAAACGACGCCTATGTTGATGTCAAGGTAAATCCATCAAGTTGGTATCATATTAAAGATAGTATGCTGTATTGGTATGGCGAAAACTGGGATGGTGAGAAAATGCCTTTAAGATTACATACATGTGTTTATTGCCCTGAAGATAGCGCCATGCATTTTGTAAATGCTGCCTGGCAAAAACTTACAAAATCGAAACAGGTAGTTGAATTAGCGAAAAATGTGGTGCGCTTTTACCATCCTGTCAAGATGAATATTAAAGTGGGCGATGTGTTTACCATGCGCGATATTACGCGGGATGAAGTAGGAATGCATTTTGTGCATTGTTCCAATATTTTATTGGATAGTGTTCAAATGCATTTTATGCATGGATTAGGTATTGTGTCTCAGTTTTGTACCAATATCCATTTTAATCACCTTGTGTGCGCGCCACGTCCGCAGACGGATAGAATATGCAGTAGTACTGCTGATATGGCTCATTTCAGCACATGCCGTGGTTGGATAAAAGTGGAAAATTCTTTTTTTAGCGGTGGTCAGGACGATTTTATTAATATTCATTCTGCCCATTTACGTATTATGCAGCAGTTGCCCGGTAATAAAATAATTGTAAGGTTTATGCACCCTCAAACTTATGGAATACAGATGTATGAGAAGGGGGATACTATTGATTTTATTAATCATAACTCTTTGCTGGCCTTTGCCACCCGTGTGGTTAAAGATTATAGGAAATTGAATGAATATGATATTGAATTAACCCTCACACAACCGGTACCGACAAAAATAGGCACCGATGATTGTATTGAAAATGTGACACGCACGCCATCTGTCTTGATCCGAAACAACTGGTTTCAACGAACACCCACAAGAGGTCTGTTGATTACGACAAGAAGAAAAGTAATAATTGAAAATAATACCTGGTTCAAAACGGGCATGTCTGCCATTCTTATTTCGGATGATGCCAACAGTTGGTTTGAATCGGGTATGGTAAAAGATGTTACGATACGAAATAATAGATTTGTAAAATGTGGATATAGCGACGGTGCTGGTGTAATTACTATTTATCCGGAAAATACGATCTTTCCAAAGGGAGCCTATGTTCATAAGAATATACTTATCCAAAACAATTTTTTTGATCTGGTTAAGCCGCTTGTATTAGTCGCTAAAAGCACTGAAAACCTCAGGTTTATTACAAATAAAATAGTTGAAAATGGATTTTTGAACAGACAACAAAACGTAGCTTCATTAGAGGACTGTGAAAAGGTAGTCATTCAGAATAATTATATAGTCGGTGGTACACGAGTGCCAGCGATTGAATTATCAAAAATGAAAGGCAGTGATCTCCATACAGATTGGCGATGGAATAAATAACTTAAATTTTTCGAAACTGATTCTCGAAACTGCGTTGTTTGGTTATTTACGTGCCATGTTTTATTTGATTTTGCATTTGAAACGCTATTTAAAAAATAAACATAATGAGTATTTACAAAAAAGGAATTATTTTTATAATATATGCTATCAGTTTTAAACTGGTAATTGCGCAGGCTGTTTCCCCACAACAAATAGATGCACTGCCGCCATTCAAAACAGTTTCTTTAAATGGAGACTGGCTCCTGGACAATTTACAAGCTATCTCGGCGGTTTATAAGACGGACAGCGATAAGACAATTGTTTTATCCAATGGTCTGATCAGTCGGAGTTTTCGCATTGCACCGTATTTTGGCTGTTTTAGTTTTAAGAACCTGATGAATTCTAAAGAAATGCTTCGTGCCATACAACCCGAAGCAGCAGTAACTTTGAATGGTAAATCCTATAACATTGGCGGCGTAAAAGGTCAGTTTGAATATGCTTATCTGCAAAAAGATTGGTTAAGTAATTTTTCCAACGACCGTGCGGCATTCCAGTTCACAGGTTTTGATGTAAAAAATATTTCGCCGCGATTTGCCTGGAAAGCCAAACGATGGCCATTTAATAAAAATACTAGCGCGCCTTGGCCGCCTAAAGGCAAAGAAATCATTTTCTATTTTATAGCACCTCCCAATAGCGGATTGAATGTTAAGGTAGCCATACATTATTCACTTTACGATAATCTTCCTTTGATAAGCAAATGGCTGACGATAGAAAATAATGGTATAAATCCAATACGTGTAAACGCATTTAAAAATGAGATTCTTTCTTTCGTGGAGGAAGAATCAGTTGTCGGTGGCAAGCAGAATACATTGGCGACGCCACATATTAAAGTAGAGAGTGATTATGCTTTTAATGATATGAGTTCTACATATTCCGACCAGACAACCAATTGGTTGGCTGACCCTTCTTATACAAGTCAGGTAAATTACAATCGGCAAACGCCCTGTCTATTGGTAAGTGAACCTCCAATTGGGCCCTATTATAAAATTGCGCCCCACCAATCATTTGAAGGTTACCACAGCTTCGAATTGTTATACGACAGTTATGACAAAGAACGTTGTGGTTTGGCTGAGCGAAAGATGTACCGGACCATTGCACCCTGGATAACAGAAAATCCTATTTTCTTACACCTGACCACTTCGAATCCGGCAAAAGTAAAAGAAGCAATCAATCAATGCGCGGCCACGGGGTTTGAAATGGTCATATTGAGCTTTGGCAGTGGTTTAAATATGGAGGATACCAGCATTGCCAATATAAAGAAATTCAAGCAACTTGCTGATTACGCACATAGTAAAGGAATACAATTGGGCGGCTATTCTCTATTTTCCAGTAGAAGCATTGATGTCGCAGACGATGTGATTAATCCCAAAACCGGTAAACCAGGTGATGCGATTTTTGGTAGTGCTCCTTGCCTTGGAAGCACTTGGGGTATTGCCTACCTAAAAAAACTGAATACTTTTATTTCTAAAACAGGGTTCGATCTATTGGAACATGATGGACCTTATCCAGGCGATATCTGCGCCTCCACCACCCACCCCGGACACGAGGGGATAAAAGACTCACAATGGAATCAATGGTGGA
>NZ_JBNQGD010000367.1:0-1581 GCF_050436765.1 Arachidicoccus sp.
GGGGAAAAAGTCCTGCATCAACTTTCCTACGGTGGTGGCTGCCGCTACGCTTTACGACAATATATCACCTATGGATGAGCAACATAAGACCGATGATAAAATAGGTTTTAACGGTGATCCAAATTACCCAAGATGGTATAGCCGGGATACCTATCTCAAAAAAGCAAAGCAGGTATATGCTTGGGGAGTAAATAACCTGTTCAACAAAAACACAGGATGCGTTGGCGACAGTCGTCATGGGAATGATGTAGACTGGAACGCGACAATGTACAATCAGGGTTCATTTATAGGAGCATCCTGCTTGCTGTATAAAATTACCAAAGACCGGTCGTATTTGGATAATGCAGTACTGGCTGCGAATTATGCTATGAATGTTATGTCTGCACCGCTTTATATATTTCCGTATAAAAATGGAGAAGAGCAAGGCATCTATACCGCCATTTTCGCAGAGTACATGAATATGCTCGTTAATGACTGCCACCAGACTCAATTCTTACAATGGATACAACGCACCATTGGTTGCGGATGGAGTCATCGGGATAGCCGTGGTCTTACAGGAAAAGATTATAACAAAGCTCCCGCTTCCAATATTTCCTGTTATGACGCTTCCGGTATTCCCGCACTCATGTTACTATTTCCTGGAGCAAAGAAAACTTTTTAGAATAGGTTGGATCAAAATACACAGGGAAAAGTTGCGTTGAACGATTTAACCCTTTCTTTATATTCTGTCGGAGTCATATTGAACTGTTTTGAAAAATGACGACCAAACTGACTTAATGAGTTGTATCCAACCTCTTCGGCGACTTCACTGATGCGCATTTGCCCGCTGGCGATTAATTCCGCTGCATTGTTTAAGCGAATTCTATGAATTAATTCGTTAGGCGCCAATTGAAATGCAGACTTGATTTTCCGATATAAGGTTGGTCTGCTCATGTGTAGTAAACCTGCCATCTGGTTTACATCGAATTCAAGATTATTCAGATGTTCAAAAATTACATTTTGTATTTCTTCTAAAAACTGCTCGTTATTTTTGTTCGCATCCAGATGATAGACATGGGACATGGGAGAATTTGCGTGAAATTCTTTTATTAAGGCCCTATTGTGGAGAAGGGTATCAACCTGAGCTTCTAAATGTTCTGCGGAAAAAGGTTTTTCAATATATACGTCTGCTCCCTTTTTAATCCCATCTATTTTGGACTGGATGGTATCTTTTGCCGTTAGCAGTATAACTGGTAAATGAGCAAATTCTGCCCGACTTTTTATCCACGAGCAAAGTTCAAAGCCGTCCATATTCGGCATCATTACATCGCTTATAACAAGATGGACATACTCACTTTCTAGTATTGCGGAGGCACCTTTTCCGTCAATGGCAGTAAGTATGTTATAATTGTTTCTAAACAAAGTAGATAGGAAGAACAATATATCTTCATGGTCGTCTACCAATAGTATGGTGGGAAGAAACGAAGTATTCTTTTTTTCAATATTAGTAAGCATTAGTAGTGTAGGTTTAATTTATCATAATAAGTTATTATATATAGGTAGCACTAAAGTTGTTTATCCGCTAGTTTCTACTTTATAATG
>NZ_JBNQGD010000367.1:1591-8311 GCF_050436765.1 Arachidicoccus sp.
ATGGTAATATGAATTCAAAACAATTATACTTTTCTTCTGTGATTGAATAGGTCAAGGCGCCGCCGTGCATTTCGGTAAGCGAGTGAGAAACGGATAGTCCGATGCCGGAACCTTTAATCTGTCCTTTTTTATCCCATCGGAAAAAAGGTTCAAATAT
Source organism: Arachidicoccus sp. (assembly GCF_050436765.1). Taxonomy (NCBI): domain Bacteria; kingdom Pseudomonadati; phylum Bacteroidota; class Chitinophagia; order Chitinophagales; family Chitinophagaceae; genus Arachidicoccus; species Arachidicoccus sp. Next base: position 1,749 of record NZ_JBNQGD010000367.1, read on the forward strand.
TTTTTTATGAGATTCTGTCGGTCCATGTAGGCAATCCTTCTCGTGACGAAAGATGATAGAAAGATTAGACTGTCTGAATGACAGTCTGTGTAGTTTAATGCATTGTCTAATAAATTATAGATTATTTTGGAAAATGCTGTTTCATCCACTGCTACAAAAATATTTTCTGTTGGCTTTTGGTAGATAAAATTAATATACTTCTGTTCTGCTATCAACTGGTAAGGTTCTATGAAAGAAGTCAACCACTGGCGTATTTCCAGTTGTTTTAACTCGAGCTTAATCATGTCTGTTTCGATTTTCCTAAAGTCAAGTAAATCTTGGGTAAGTAGGAGCAGTCGTTTTGTTTTACGTTCCATTAGGTCAAGATAGTTTTCCAGATGCGGGAAGTGTTTTTTGTGCTCAAGGATTTTATCTACGGGCCCTTTGATTAAGGTAAGGGGCGTGCGTATTTCATGCGCCACATGTGTAAAAAAGTCAATTTTAGATTGGTATAATTTCTTCTCGTGTTGTAATTTATATAAAGCCACTTCCCGTTGATTTTTATTAGAATGGTAACGGGTGTATATAAAGATAGCCATACAGATGAGTATAGAAAAAATAATCGCATACATTAAATAAGCCAATTCTGACTTCCAGAATGGCGGTAAAATTTTGACGGACAATGTTTTTTCATTATCGACCCAATTACCGGCGCTGTTGGTAGAACGAATACGTAATGTATAGTTGCCGGGTGCTAAATTGGTAAAATAAAGGCCAGGAGTTTTACTTTGGATGAATGTCCAGTTTGGTTGTACTTCATCAATTTTATAGGCGAACCTTAAGTGTGTAGGTGCGCTGTAACTCAACGCGGCAAAATTTAAGCTAAAAGTAGATTGGGAGTGGTTTAATATTATCTGTTTTGTAAATAATAAAGACTTGTTCTGCTGTAAGTTCGATGACCCTGTGGGCATTTGCTGATTATAAATGTGTAAATCGGTAAAGTACAGCGGGGGCACGTAATGTACCGGATGTGCTTGATATGGGTCGAAGCGAATAAGGCCTTTTAAGCTGCCAAAGTACATTAGCCCTTTGTCGTCCTGATAAACCGATTGATAATTGAATTGATTACTTAAGATGCCATCACTTTTATCGTATACTTGAATGTCGTCGTTTAATGAGGCAATTCTTACAAGTCCTTTGGAGGTCGAAAGCCACATGTTGTTCAGGCTATCGGGCATTAAAGCATAAATTATATTGCTGGGGAGTCCATTGTCACTGTTAAAAATCCTGACTGTACGTTTATTTGTTACTCGGAATAATCCATTTTCGGTTGCAATCCACATCCGGCCAATTTTATCTTCTTTTAAATAGAGGATACGTGTATCAAGCAAAAGATTATTGTTGCTGTCTGAACTTTTAAAAATAGCTAAGTGCTGCCAATTTCCTTGCTCATAATAAAATACGCCTTTGGTATGGGTTCCAATCCAAATATTTCCCAGGTGATCTTCCGTAATAGCAGAATAAAATTCATCTAGGGGTAATTTTTTTATATTGACAAATTTCCCGGACTTAGGGTAAAAATAATATAGCCCCAGAGAAGTACATACGAGTATTTTTCCTGATTTCGTTTTCCAAATTGCATTAATAAAATTGCTTTTTAATTGATTATTTCCGGGTCCGGCTTGGTAATTATGCAATAATTTACCTGAAAGGCTTAAGACATCTATTCCGTGATTAAAAGTGCCGGCATAAATTTCTGAACCATCTGCCAACATGCCGTGAACATTTGAATGGCTGGCTGCGGTACCCTCCCTGATTAAGATATGGGAAGATTTTCCGGTTTGAAAATTGATTTTGTTAATTCCTGAATCTTCTGTGCCAATCCAAAAATTAGCTGCAGAATCCCGGACGATTTCTCTGACTACATTTCCTGTAAATGAAAGACGTTTCGACTGCGGGAAAAATTTTTCAAATTTAAATGGCTGGCTTGGCAGATAATTGATACCGCCAAAATAGCTCCCTATCCATACACCCCCTTCACTGTCTTTGCATAAAGTATAAAGAGCGTTATCTGATAATGAAAATGGGTTATTGTAATTTTTTTGCAAATGCGATGAGATCTTTATTCTTTGGTGCAAAGAATCATCAAGCGTAATTGTAAACAATCCTTCTTCGGTTGCAATCCAATATTCGTTATCTTGATAATGCAATATGTTCCTAACAAAGATTTCGTTTCCTTTTTGCTGGTTTATTAAGAAGTTTCCGGTAATAGTTTTCGATTTTATATTTGCGCACAACAATCCGGCATTGGCACTGCCAATGAGCAATAAGTTGCTTGGCGTAGCGGCAATTGTTTCAATTGCTATATTTTTTTTAAGTGGCGGGTTCCATACTTCAAATTTACCTGTTTGGGTATGAGAAACCAATAAGGTTCCTTGTTCTGTACCCATCCATAAATCTTTATTGCTTGTTTCTGTAAAACAGGTAACGTTATAGGCAGTCTTTAAGTTAACCTGGTGTACTGCTTTATCCGGAAAGTAGTTCAGCATAACATCATTGCCTAAAGGGAAAAAGAGCTGGGCAAACTGAATCCAATATAAATGGTTTGCATCTGCAAACCACAACCTTCCCTTTGCATCGTCATGTACTGTGCGTATATATTTCCCTTTTGTAAAAGGAAGGGCTATAAAGCGTTCATAGTGTGCATCATAAAGATAAAGCCCTTTTGCAGTCCCAATCCAAAGTCGATTCAGCTTATCTTGAAATAAGCAGGTGATGGCCTGACTACCTATCGAAAAAGGAATGCGCGCATTCGGCCTAAAAATTTTGAATACATTCCCGTCAAAACGGTCCAGTCCATCTGAGGTTCCAAACCAAAGAAAGCCCTGATAGTCTTGAAGCGAACAAATTACTGAATTATTAGACAACCCGGCCTCGACCTCGTAATGGCGAAAATTCTCAGACTGCGCAACAGTCGATTGCGTATAAGCTGTAAAACCTGTTAAGGCAATACATATTAAAAATCGGAAAAGCAGTCTGTTTCGTAAACACATATTGATATTAAATAAATAACGGCTAATGTTTGGTAAAATATTAACAGTAAAGTTAACGGCAAATGTTTTAAAAAAGTTAATTAATGAATCAAATCTGCTAATTTTTGAACGATAATGCCTAATTGTTAGTTTTTAAAACCTTCAATTTTGTTAAAAATATTACAGTAACAAATAATCATTATAGGAATATCATTCATTATTGTTCTGTGATAAAAACCAAACTATTGGTGAATAGAAAATTAATCATTGTACATTTTTAAGGTTAAACTATGAATTGTATAAAAAAAATGCAGATATTAAATCTGTGTATTTTATTGCTCTTACTGAGCGTCGGTATTACTAGTTGCAAAAAGGATTCTGCAACTACCGATTCTAAAGCTTACAATCCTGCAGAAGCCGTGGTTGTAACAGATTTTTTCCCGAAAACAGGCGGTGGCGGGCAGCAGCTTGTCATTTATGGGAAAAATTTCGGGGATGATAAATCCATCGTTTCTGTCAAAATAGGGGGCAAGCAAGCGACGGTCATTACAGTGCATGATGATGGAATATACTGTATTGTTCCAGACAGATCTTACGCAGGTGAGATTGAAGTGAATGTGGGAATGAATGCCACTCAGCAGATGGCCATGGCAAATGATACTTTTAATTATCAGAGAAGGATGGTAGTGACTACGCTGGCAGGTAAAAAAGACGCAAGAGGTAATTATGATATAAAGGATGGCACTTTTGCCGATTGCGGAGGCTTTTTAAATCCTACTTGTCTCATTTTCGACCCAGCAAACCCGGATCTATTATACATGGGTCAAGACGGAGGCGACGTGAGACTGTTAAATTTTAAAGACAGTGTGGTGACTACGCCCATTACAAGAGGCATGGGTAATTGGAGCCGTATCAGATCCATCACCTTTACACTCGACAAAAATTATATGATTATTGCCAATGATCAGGGGGATGTGAATGGCATAAGTACCTCCATATTATCCCGGGCAAGTGGTTTTAAGGACCCCAAGGTCCTGACCTCTTATAAGCAATGCAATGGGGCCTATGTGCATCCTGTAACTGGGGAGCTTTATTTTAACAGCTACGAAAAGGGGCAATTTTTCCGATTTGATTTAGCCGATTATTTTGCTAATAACATTGGTATTAAAGATTATCAGGAGCTGTTTAAGATTCAGGATAATAGCTGGGAGTTTCAAATAGACATGGCTCCGACCGGAGACTACGCCTATATCGTAGTTATTAATCAGCATTATATATTAAGAACTGATTATGACTGGAATAGTAAAACCTTTCTACAGCCCTATGTGGTTTGTGGGCAGCCTCGTACGTCAGGTTGGGTGGATGGTGTTGGCACACAAGCCAGATTAAATAACCCCTATCAAGGTGTATTCGTCAAAAATCCTGACTATGGAGATAAAAAGGACCCCTACGATTTTTATTTCACAGAGCAAGGCAACCATGATATTCGTATCCTAACACCCGAAGGAAAAGTTACCACTTTTGCCGGAAGAGGCAGTTCTAGTATTGACCCCAATCCTTATGGTTATATTGATGGGGGGCTTCGTACGGAGGCTAGATTTAACCAACCTAAAGGTTTGGCCTATGACTCAACAAGCCATGTGTTTTATGTCGGTGATTGTGAGAATCATTGTATCCGGAAAATTTCATTAGAAAACTAAAATATTATTGCTATGAAGAAATCGTTAATGAGGAAAGCTTTTACTTTTTTCTTATTACTTTTTACTGTGATGACCGCATCTGCTCAAAATCGACTAACCATTAATGGTAAAATAAGCGATGCAGAAACCTCTGAGCCTCTAACGGGGGTGAGTATCTCGGTAATTAATTCGGCCGGATTGGGTACTTTTTCAACAAAGGAAGGTTTGTTCTCCGTAAAGATGGAGGTATATCATAAGCTATTGTTCTCCTATATTGGTTATGACACTGTGGAACTGTTGATAAAAGATAGAGACACCACGGTGAATGTAGTTATGAAAAAGTCAAATATTAAAGCGCTGGATGAGGTAGTCGTTACTGCGATCGGTCCTCAAAAAAGACTTACCGTTACCGGAGCTATTACTTCGGTAGATATGGACCAAATTGGGAAATCTGCCCCAGCGGCCAGTATTGTAAATTCGTTGGCAGGTAATGTGCCGGGAATTATGGCTATGCAGACTTCCGGACAGCCCGGAAAAGATATCTCTAACTTTTGGATACGAGGCATATCCACTTTCGGTGCCAGTAACGGTGCTCTGGTGATGGTGGATGGATTTGAAAGAGATATTAATGAAGTCAATATTGATGATATTAAGTCAATTTCTATACTCAAAGATGCCTCCGCAACGGCTATGTATGGATCCAAAGGGGCAAATGGCGTCGTATTGATAACCACAAAACATGGGACAATTGGCAAAACCAATATAAATGCCAAAGCGGAATCCTCTTATAATACGCGTACCATTACGCCTAAATTTGTGGATGGAAACACTTATGCCCATTTAATTAATGAAGCGCAAATAACACGAGACCATGCACCTATATATAGCCCTGTTGAGCTAGAAATATTACGCTTAGGGCTAGATCCTGATTTGTACCCCAATGTGGATTGGTCTAAAAAACTTTTAAAAGATGGAGCTATGACCTCCCATGCGAATCTTAATTTGAGTGGAGGTGGTACTACAGCCCGCTACTTTGTCTCAGGTAGTTATTTGGACGAGAAGGGTATGTATAAAACAGATGAAGCGTTAAAGAAGGATTATAATACGAACGCAGATTATAAATTGTGGACGTATAGACTCAATACCGATGTGAATGTAACTAGAACGACCGTATTGAAATTAGGCGTTTCTGGCTCCCTAGCAAAGAGAAACAGCCCCGGTTTGGGAGATAACGATGTTTGGGGAGAGCTATTTGGTTATACCCCGATTCGTACGCCCATCATGTATTCTAATGGATACGTTCCGGCAGTAGGCACAGGCAACCAAACGAACCCATGGGTAGCAGCAACTCAGACAGGCTTTAATGAAGTCTGGAATAACAATATACAAACAAACCTTACTTTAGATCAAGACCTGAATTTTTTAGCAAAAGGATTACAATTTGAAGGAAGTTTTGGTTACGACACTTATAACTCCAGTACCATTGAAAGGCATAAATGGCCAGAACAGTGGAAGGCAGAACGTTATAGAGATGCGGATGGAAATCTGGTTTTTACCCATATCTCTGACCCAAGTCAACTGACGCAGGCAAGTAGCTCCGATGGTAGCCGTAGAGAATTCCTTATTGCTATGATGAATTACAATCATTCGATAAATAATAATCATATTGGCATCGATGTGAAGTACACGCAAGAGGCCTATACATTTACCCAAAACTTAGGGACCGATATTAAAAATGGCATACCAAAGAAGAATCAAGGAATTGCAGGCCGAGTGGCCTATAACCTGAGTAATAAATATTTTGTAGACTTTAATTTCGGCTATACAGGATCAGAAAATTTTAGCATTGGGCATCAGTATGGGTTTTTCCCTG
>NZ_JBNQGD010000368.1:0-27658 GCF_050436765.1 Arachidicoccus sp.
ACCGGCTATACCAGGCTCAAAGCGGGGTGAATACCAATTGGCTTTCGATACCAACACGCACAGGCATAGGTGACAATCATAGTTTATCCATAAGCGGGGGAGCAAGATCAATTCGCTATTCGATTGGTTTGAATTATAATAATAGTGTTGGTGTAATGAAGGGGTCGGGGCGCAATACATATGGACTCAATTATATCCTGTCTTATATTTCCCCGAAAATTCGTTTTTCAAATAATACGAGTGTTAATTATGCCCGTGGAAATAATACACCCTGGGGAAGTTTCAGCCAATACGCCAACCAGTTTCCTTTCTTCAAACCTTATGACTCGGTGGGGAATGTTGTAAAAATATTTGAGCCTAACAATTCCATTCTAGGTATAGCGGTCCCTGCACCGGGGGGAATATTTACCAATGCGGCTTATAATGCTACCCTTGCTACAAAAGATTACACTTTTTACACCTCCTTTACCAATAATACAAGTTTTGATTGGACCATAAATCAGCAGTTGCGCCTAAGGACGGCCATCAGTTTTTCAAATAATCTTCCCGGGGCAGAACAGTTCTATCCTGCTGATCACACCATTTTTGTAAATATCGCGTTGCCTTCCTTCACTCAGTTGGGTTCTTATACACAAGCGCGCGGTAAAAATATCGCAATCGATGCGCGCGTCAATGCGGATTACAATAAGAGAATCGGAAAGCATATGATCATGGCATCTGTTGGAGCAGAGGCGCAAAGCACCAATAGCAGATCGACCACCATTGATGTTTCTGGCATTCCCAATGACTATCTGGGTGAGTTAGGAATGGCAAATGGATATGGCCTAAGTTTAAAACCTAATTCATTAATCAATATAACGCGGAGTTTGTCATCTTATCTAAGTGTAAGCTATAATTATGCCGATCGATACACTGCAGAAGTTACAGCCAACGCCAGCGGCTCTTCGCAGTTTGGTTCTAATAATAGGCTGGCGCCTTTCTATGCCGGTGGTCTTGCCTGGAATGTTGATAAAGAAAAATTCTTTAAAAAGAACGATTTTATACAGCAATTGCGCATAAGGCTGACGACTGGCGTTACCGGCAACCAGAATTTTGCGGCGAACTTGTCTCAACCATCCTTTCAGTATAACTTATTTAACAATTACAGGCTTCAACTTGGGGCCACGCTACAGGGGTATGCTAATCCGGATTTAAAATGGCAACAAACGCTCAAGAATAATATTGGCGCAACAGCCGGATTATTCAATGGAAAATTAAATGTTAGTTATGATTATTACTCAGAAATTACCAACAACCTCATTTTGCCGTTGGATGTGGCGCCGTCCACGGGCTTTTCAACCTATCAGGACAATTTAGGCGCTACCAGGAATACAGGTTATGAGCTGTCAATTTCTTCTGCCATTATACAGAACCGCAAGAAAAACATCTTCTGGACCCTCACATTCAATGCTGGACATTACAAGAATATTATTACCAGACTTTCTGCGGCGATACAAGCATTGAACGATGCGAATAATAGCCGCACAATTGACCAGACGGCTCCTTGGCCAAGATTTGAGGTCGGGCAGTCGATGAGCAGGATATGGGCGGTGAAGTCATTGGGCATTGATCCTGCCACAGGTAAGGAAGTATTTGTAAAACTGGATGGCAGCAAGACATTTGTCTGGGATCCAAATGATAAAGTTCCGGTAGGTGACGCATCCGCCAAACTAAAAGGGATGTTCGGCTCCAATTTCAATTACAAGGGAATAACATTCAATTTTAATTTGATTTATCAGTTTGGTGGACAGATGTACAATCAAACCTTGGTTGAAAAAATAGAAAATGTGAATTTGCTTACGGGTAATGCCGACCAAAGAGTGCTGAGTGAAAGATGGAAGCAGCCGGGAGACATTGTTCCATTTAAGTCGCTGGTGGCAAACGGTGCATCGGGGTTACAACTTACCAATGCCACATCCCGCTTTGTAGAAAATGATAATTTTATTAATGCGGCCAGTGTTACTGTTGGCTATACTTTCCCTTCCAATTTGAAATGGGTAAGAAAAATGAGACTATCTGCGCCCAGGCTATTTATTACACAAAATGATGTATTGAGAATTGCAACGATAAAAACAGAAAGAGGGACTTCCTATCCTTTTGCACGCAGTTTTAGTTTTGGATTGTCAACCACCTTTTAAAAAAGAAGTTATGAACGATAATTTTAAGAATAGCCATCAGTTTGCAACTGCGCAAAATATTTGCCGCAAAGGATTTTTGATTATGGCTGTCGCTTTGTTTGTATCGGGGTGTAAAAAATTCCTTGATGCTCCGCCTAAAGATAAGGTTCCGCAGTCCATACTTCTTAAAGATGAACAAGGATTTAAAGATGCTTTAATCGGCGTGTATATCGCGATGGACAAATCATCCAATGGTGCAAATTATGGTTTGTACACCACCGATCTTTCCCTGGGTATGTTATCTACCATGGCATGGAATTATGACGACGCGACACTCGCCAATGCGGGGACCGGCGGCGCTTTTTACAATAATGTGGCTTATTATTCCTACGGCGACGCGCAGGTGAAACAGGAAATAGCGGGCATCTGGGGTGGCATGTATAATAATATTGCCAATCTGAATAATATTTTAAAAGAGATAGATAGTAAGCGGGGCGTGTTTACGGGTAATAGTTATAACCTGGTAAAAGGTGAGGCAATCGCACTTAGGGCCTTGTTTCATTTCGATCTTGCCCGGCTGTTTGGACAACCCCCTTTAACCGGCATGGATGCCAATGCTATACCTTATGTTACACAATTTACGGTTAAATCTACCCAGTTTAGTAGTTTAAAAACAGTTGTTGACTCCTGTATCGCGGATCTGTTAACGGCTAAAGATTTACTTTCTTCTACGGATACAAGCGCGGTTTTAAAAGCAGTTAACGACCCGTTTCTTTCTTACACCCAGAATCATTTAAATTATTGGGCTGTGGAAGGCTTATTAGCAAGGGTCTATTTATATATTAACGATATTGACAATGCGGATAAATACGCGAAGGCGGTTATCGGAAGCGATAAATTTCCTTTGATTACTTCGAATGTTGCCGCTGCCGCAAATATTATACGAGACCGTACTTTTTCTCAGGAGCAGCTCTTCTCTGTATATTCAAGCAATATAAAAAATTATAATGCAGACCTTTTTGATAAATCAAGTGGCGTTCCTTTGCGTTTGTCGCCTGCCGGTAAAAATTTAATTTATACAACCGGTAGTGGAAGCTCCGATGATTATCGTTATCGCTCTTGGTTTGACAATAACCAGACCAGGACAGAGGTTCCCTCGAAATTCTTTCAAGACGCCAACCTGCCGTATGTATTGCAAGGTGTTGTACCGGTGATTCGTGTTTCTGAGATGTATTATATCGCGGCCGAGTGTGCCAATGACAGAAACGATATTGCAGATGCTGTCGACATGTTGAATAGGGTGCGACAGGCTCGTGGTCTTACCGCACTAGGGGCCGGTGGCATCGGTAGCACAGATAGCTTATCAACGGAAATTATGAAGGAGTATCAAAAGGAGTTTATTCAGGAAGGACAAACATTCTTTTATTATAAACGATTGAATAAAGACCTGGGACAGGTAACTTCAACAACGGCAATCATACCGGCAAATGTTTATGTTTTTCCCATACCGGATAATGAAAATGAATATAATCATGAATAAAATAATAAGATTAAAATAGACCATGAAAAAACAAAATATTTATATTATATTATTGGCATCCATCGCTGCGTTGAGTAGTTGTAAAAAGATTGTTCCAACGCTTTTTACTAATCCAGATGGTATTTATTTTAACGCGGGAGATAGCCTGTCTTATACGTTTGCTAAACATCCAAATCGATTGACGGATACTTTGGAAATACCGGTTGTCGTGTTGGGTGATACGGCCGGTTTTGACAGAGAGATAAATGTGGAAACAATATCAGATTCCGATGTAAATGCAAAGCAAGGGGTTGATTACAAATTATTACCCCCTTATAAGATGCCTGCTGGTCAGGTTTCTACCGTAATACCCGTTGTCATCTATAGAACGGGTGCTATGGATAGCATTACAGAGACATTTATTTTACAGCTGAAAGCAAATGATAAATTCGAATCGGGCATTACCTCCATGGCCTCTTTGAAAGTACGGGTTGGCTATCTTCAGAAACCATCGACCTGGGGCGAGTTCAGTGGGCTTCAATGGGCAGGCTACTCTACCAACTTTGGTACCTGGACGAGAACAAAATATAAGTTGATATTAGACGCGCTTTATGATCCGTTGAGTGATACGACCGTTACGGAATTTCCTTATTCAAGGTTTTCGCCCCCGGCCAACTATCTGCAATACCTACAGGTCGTAAAAAATTATATCCGGACAAATTACCCCGGGAATTATTCAACCCCGCTGGGTGTGGGCGTCACTTTGAGAGACCCCGATGAAAATAATAATGTGATACGGGTGGGACCCGCGAATTATTAAAATAATATTTCAAGATAAATGAAGATGAAAAAGAATTTACAATATGTTATGGTTTCGTTGGTCGTTGCGTTTGCGTATTCTGCGTGCAAAAAAGACTTAGGAGATCATCCTTACAATTCCGCGAATGTCATCACTATTACGACTGATTTTGCGAATGTAGATTCGCTGGTTGTATACCGTAACGACTCCATTGTGGTCCAACAGGAAGATAGCTTAAAAATGGATGTCCTTCTTTCACAAACAAAACCATCCAATGATCTTGCTTATGAGTGGATGATCATTCAAAGTGACGGCACCATTGGGAATCCCGGGCAATATGTTGTCGGGAATGCACAACAGTTAAGGACCAAGATTGTTTTGCCGCCTAATCTCTATAAGTTAGTCGTAAAAATAACCGATAAAAATACCGGCGTTTCATTTTATAAATTTTATCAATTAAACGTAAACACATCTCCATGGGGCGGGGAGGGATGGTTGGTATTACAGGAACAACCTCTTAGCAATGGTTGCGATATTTCGGTCATTACCTCACGCGACGCAACAACTCCGGGGACAGTTTATTCAAACGTCTATTTATTAGCAAACGGCCATAAACTGCCACCAGGAACCAATAAGGTAAATGTGATTAATTATGCACCTTCTTTACATATACAAAAAGTCTCTTTCTTTTATCCTGATGGTGGACTACAAGTCAATTCTGCTGATTTTAGAGATTCTAGTACTAATTCAAGTTGGTTTTTGATACCACCTTCCACCTACCATCTGCAATTAAATGGACAGATAAATGGCGGACAATATGAATACCAAATCAACAATAATCAACTATATTATCGAAAAGTCAATGCGTCATCCATTAAAACACCTCCGATTGTATTTGGGGCACCAATAATAGGTACCTGGACCTTGAGCCCATTTGTTTTGAATAATTCGGGTAGTGAACAATATTTCACGTTATATGATCAGGCAAATAAATGTTTCTTGTTGTTTAATGCGTCAACCAATACCCTGACTCCTACTAACAGGCCGGATGTCGCCAACAGCCATTTTAACGCGTATAGCGGTGGGGCCGCGGCGCTGAACCAATCTAGCGGTTCGGGTTTTGATTTGAATAATATTGGTCTGAACCTGCTGTATGCGGAAAATGCACAGCCCTTTTCCAGTTCCACGACTTATGATTGTTTTTTCAGAAATAACAGTGGTGATTCTACCTGGTTGTATCAATTCAATGCGGCATTGACATATAGTAACAATTTTACTTCAGGCCGTCATTTTCTTTCGCAGGTGAATATGCCTGGTATCAATAGTGCGACAATGTTCGCTTGTCCTACTTTTGTGGGTGCTCCGGGCGTATTTTATTATGTAAACAGTAGCGATATCTATGCATGTACAGTGGGAGATCTGGCAACTTCTACTGCTGAATTAAGCTATCATTTTCCTACTGGCACAATTATAAAAGCGATGAAGATTTTTAAGTCGGGTTATGTTGCGGAACCTGCAACAGAAAGCAAAGTATTAGTAGTAGCGACCGATGAGACGGCAAGTAACGGCGGTTATAAAGTTTACTTTCTTAATCTTGCCCAAACGGGTGCTATAAATGCGACGCCGGCGGCTGTGTATACAGGCTTTGATGAAATAACGGATATCGTATTTAAGAAAGGTCTGGGACTCTGATAATTTAGTTTTCATTTTTATTATCTAACGCCTGCTTTGAATAAACAAAGCAGGCGTTGTCATTTTATTGGTGGCGTGGGTCCCCTACAAAAGTCGTCATTGGGATGGAGGTATTGGTCAAATGCTTTTGACCATTGATACAATGTGTCTGATATCCTCTATTATTTAAAGATAATTTTATTGCAGAAATAAAACTTCATTTTTTAAAACCACGTTGTATGAATTTAAAGAACGTTATACTTGCTGCGCTACTGTTGTTAATGGGAGGTTCTGCAATTGGACAGGATACTGCTTTAGCTAAAAAGCCGGAAGATTTGAAAATAAAATCATATGCTGAAATAGTTACCCCTGATGCTATTAGCAGTAACGGCCTATTTGGTGTGCATAAGGTAGGCGAGAAATATTATTTTGAAATCCCTGATACGCTCTTAGGCAAAGAGCTGCTGTCTACTACCCGCTTGTCCAAAGTTCCGGCCGGAAGTCCGAAATATGGCGGTGAAATAGTCAATTCAAAAACTATTGCCTTTGAAAGCGGCATTGAAAAAAATACCTTGTTATTGAAGGTCATTACACTTGTTGCCATAGCTGATTCTTCTGACGTGATAGCCAGAGCAGTAAGAAACGCGACGGTAGATCCAATCGCGATGGTTTTTCCCATCAAAGCACGGGGTAAAGAAAATAAGAGCAGTATTATCGATGTAACGGATTTATTTCAAAGAGATAATATTATCACAGGTTTTAGTGCCGATTCAAAAAGTAAAATGCGTTTAGGGGGTGCCGCTGCCGATAGGTCTTATATTGAGCGCATCAAAGATTACCCCATTAATATTGAGACCAAAACAATTAAAACTTTTTCTGTTTCCTTTGGTGCATCAGAATCAAATTCCGCGGCAGGTGCGGGCGTTGGCGTAACGATGGAGTTAAGTAATTCTATTATGTTGATGCCTCAGAAGCCTATGCAGGCAAGGTATTTTGATCCGCGTGTTGGCTATTTTTCTGATAACTACAAAGTATTTTCTGACGATCAGCAAAAAGTAGGGGAAAAGAACTTTATTGTTCGTTATAGACTGGAGCCCAAGCCAGAAGACCTTGAAAAATATAAAAGAGGAGAACTGGTAGAACCTCAAAAACCTATCATTTATTATGTTGATCCTGCTACTCCGAAGCAATGGCGGTCCTATATCATTGCCGCTGTCAATGATTGGAACGTGGCTTTTGAACAGGCTGGGTTTAAAAACGCGATCATCGGAAAAGTGTGGCCGGACAATGACACGACCATGGATATAGAGGATGCTCGTTATAATGTGGTTCGTTTTTTCCCCTCTGAAGTAGAGAATGCTTATGGCTCTAATGTAAATGATCCGCGCAGCGGAGAGATTCTTCAAAGCTATGTGGGTGTGTATTATAACTTGATGAAAAAGCTGCATGACTGGTATTTTGTGCAGGCTGCGGCAATCGATCCAAAGGCCAGAACGATGAAGTTTAGTGATGACTTGATGGGGCAATTAATTCGTGGCGCTGTATCGCACGAAATTGGTCATACTTTGGGCCTGCTTCACAATATGGGCGCCAGCAGTGAAACGCCGGTGGAAAAATTAAGAGATAAAAAATGGGTAGAAGCAAATGGACACACCGTCTCTATTATGGATTACGCCCGTTACAACTATGTAGCACAGCCGCAAGACAGTGTTTCGGAAAAAGGTATCATGCAGCGCATCGGTATATACGATAAATGGGCTATTCAATGGGGCTATCGTTATACAGGCGTGAACGAAGAAGAGGATAAAAAGTTAGAGGCCAAATTGATACTTGATAGCCTGAAGGCGGATCCCCGTCTTTGGTTTGGGGGTTCAAGCAGCAACCTTGCTGACCCTATAGATCCACGCGTGCAAACCGAGGATCTTGGCGACAACAGCATGAAAGCGAGTGAATATGGCATTAAGAATTTAAAGGTTGTAATGAATCATCTGCTTAAATGGACTCGGGAAGATAATGATACCTATGATAATGCGGCGGATATGTATGATGAATTATGCGGACAGTATCAAAGTTATTTCGATAATGTTCTGGCCAATATAGGGGGGGCATACGGGAATATTAAAAGTGTTGAGCAGCCTGGCGATGTATATAGTTTAGTGCCGAAGCAACGCCAAAGAGATGCCATTGCCTTTTTAAATAAAGAGGTATTCGAAACGCCGAGCTGGCTTTTTGATAAAAGCACCTTGAACAAATTTAGGAAGCCGGTAAGGGCAGAATTGCCACAAAAGCTACAGGACATTGCCTTGACCTCCTTATTATCTACCAGCCGACTTTACAGAATGGAGATGCAACGGATGCGTTTTGGCAGTGAGGCTTATAGTGTAAAAGAAATGCTCAGTGATTTGAATAAGGATTTGTGGAGGGAGTTAAATACGCATACACCCATTGATTCCTATCGTCGCTTTCTTCAGAAAAGGGAAATTGAGTTTAGCGCCTTATTGTTGGCTATTGCCGATAAGCCGGTGGCTAAAGGAGGTATCGACTTTGCCAATACCGATATTCCTGTTGCTCTTATATCAGCGTTGAAAAATATTAGGAAAAAATCATTGGCGGCTATCCCGTTTTATAAAGACGATCTGAGTCGGGCGCATCTGAGATATGTTGTTGATAAAATCGACCACATATTGAATACAAACATTAATGATTAAACTCAAGAAGTAAACAAAAATGAAAAAGATCGTAATGCTATTTTCTTTCTGCTGGATGGCTTTAGCGGGCACAGCACAAAAGCCAATTATTAGAAAGGCCCAACCTGCGTTGACATCATCCGTAAAGCCTTATGCCGTGATAATTCCTGCATCTGCTATCAGCAAACCCGGACTGTTTACCATTCACAAAGTGGGCGACAAATATTTTTTTGAAATTCCTGATTCTATTTTACATAGAGAGCTACTGTTAACAAACTGGTTGACAAAAACGCCGGGCGGTAGCCCAAAATATGGGGGAGAGTTTTTGAATCAGCAGGTTATTTCATTTGAGAAGGGAACGACAGGTAAGATATTTATGCGTTTGATTACCCTTGTCAATGCCGCAGATTCCATGAATATGATTTCAAAAGCAGTTAGCAACGCCAATGTGGATCCAATTGCTATGGTTTTTGATTTGAAAGCAAGAGGGAAAAGTAATAACAGTTCCATAATAGACGTTACGGATCTATTTATGAAAGATAACGCTTTCTCTGGATTAGATGTTGGCATTAAGAAAATGCTGGGTCTCACGGGGCTCATGGCAGACAGGACTTTTATCAAAGCTATGCACGCGTATCCTGTCAATGTGGAGATAAGAACCACTAGGACATATGGCGCAAGCGGGACGCCAATTACCGTTGCCGGCGCCGGGACGCCACCTGCTCCGATGGAGGCTGCAACACAGGCGGGTGTCGTGACTTTGGAACTGAGTACATCCATATTGTTAATGCCGAAAATACCGATGACACCAAGAAAGCTTGACCTGAGAGTAGGATATTTTGGTGATGGGTACAAAGTGTACGGTGATGATCAGTACAAAGAAGAAGACAATAGTTTTATCGTTCGCTGCCGACTGGAACCCAAGCCGGAAGATCTTGAGAAATATAAAAGGGGGGAGCTGGTAGAGCCGAAAAAACCCATTGTATATTATGTTGATCCCGCTACGCCAAAACAATGGAGGCCCTATATAATTGCTGCCATCAATGATTGGAATCCGGCTTTTGAGCAAGCAGGATTTAAAAATGCGATTGTTGGTAAAGAATGGCCGGAAAATGACACGACCATGAGTCTTGAAGATGCACGCTATAAGGTGGTGCGCTATTTACCTTCTGAAACGGCCAATGCTTATGGCTTTAATGTTCATGATCCAAGGAGCGGGGAAATATTGCAAAGCTATGTTGGCTGGAACCATAACATCATGAAGTTATTACATGACTGGTATTTTATACAGGCGTCCCCTATTGATTCCGCCGCAAGATCAATGAAATTTAGCGTTAAACTGATGGGGTCGCTTATCCGTTTTGCTGTATCCCATGAAATCGGACATACGCTTGGCTTACGACACAATATGGGCAGTAGCAGTTTGACGCCGGTAGCAAAGTTAAGGGATAAAAAATGGGTGGAAGCAAATGGACATACCGTATCTATTATGGATTATGCCCGCTTCAATTATGTAGCCCAGCCGCAGGATAGTATCTCGGAAAAGGGCATCATGCCACGTATTGGTATATATGATAAATGGGCCATCCAATGGGGATACAAGTATTATGGATCGCCCGATTTACAGCAAGATACCAGGCAATCAGAAAAGCTTTTGCTGGATAGTTTAAATGCGGATAAAAAACTGTGGTTTGGTGGAGAAGGGCGGAATTTTGATGCCCGTTGCCAAACAGAAGATCTTGGCGACAATAGCATGGAGGCGAATAGCTATGGCATTAAGAACCTGAAGATTGTAATGAGCCACCTGAATGATTGGACAAAGCAGGATAACGATACCTATACCAACTTGCTGGATATGTATCGGCAGTTGCTGAACCAATACCAACGTTATGCTTACCAGGTTGCGATGAATGTAGGAAGTGTGTGTGTGCAGACAAAATCGGTGGAACAGCCAGGCGATGTGTATTTCCCCGTTGAAAAAGCAAAACAACAAGCCGCTGTTGCCTTTTTAAATAAAGAAGTATTTACAACGCAGCCTTGGTTAATGAATAATTCAATTTTAAATAAGATCAGTAATCCGTTAAGGCTTTCCGGGCTGGCGGGCATACAGAATATGGTGCTCAACCAGTTATTGTCTGACCGCGTATTGAATAGCCTTTGTTTAACGGCGCAAAGAGATGGCAGTGGAACCGTTTATACACTTAAAGAACTTATCTCGGATGTAAAAGACGGAATATTTAGTGAGCTGAAAACGAATGCGCCAATTGATATTTACAGACGCAATCTCCAGAAAGAATACATAACAAGAATTTTTGCGGCCATTAAGGAAGCTGAATTTTCTACACACGGACTTGCGCTACTCTTTGGGGCCTCCCAAGAAGAAGCCATGCCCGTTACCAGTAACACGGATATCTCTTCTTTACTTTCCTTTAGCCTTGAAAAATTAAGCAAGGAGATTCAAATTGCTATTCCAAACACAAAAGAGGAAGACTCAAAAGAACACCTGGAATATTTGGTACAGAGGATCAAAAAAGGATTAGCACAAAGATTCGTCAAACCAACTAAATAAATGAAATGAAGAAGCAGCTTATAAGCAATAAATATTGTTTCCTGTTACTGATACTATGTATCGCTTGCTGTAAGTTCTTATCTGCCGCACCTCTCCCTACAACTGTTTTTGGCCGGGTCTGTAACTATGATACCCGGTCCGTAGCTCTTTATGAAGTGAAAAACGGAGCACTTGTCCGGTTGGGCTTTCGCTGGCTTAAAGAAGATGGCGGATTTAAATTTGAGTTTCCGTTAGAGAAAGAAGCGATTTTCTTTATTGCCAAGAGTTCCGCTCATCCGGGAAATTTCAAAAATGTAATTTATATAAAACCGGGCGATAAGATGCAATTGCGACTGTATTCGAATAATATTTCTCTCGATTATGATAGTTGCAAAATAAAATTCGAAAATCAGGAAACTAAACTGCTACAGCAATGGGTGAATTGGTTCAATACTACATGTAAAGACGGCCCCATGGCGGTGAAAAGAAATGATTTCTTTTCAGCCTATGCAGAACTTCAATCAACAGTCGCGGCATTCAAAAAATCTGCACGAACTTCTAATAGCTATTTTAATACGCTTTTTAAAGAAAAGATAGATGTGGATATGGATTTTGCAAGGGCTGCAGCTTTCTTTTATTTCAACGACCGAATGAACTCGGGCTATGATACGGTTAAGTCGCACCGTGGTTTTTATTTGCCTCTTGTGAAGGAAGGGAAATATGATGATGCCCTACTTCTAAACACGGATCATGGCATGGCGTTACTAAAGTATTACACCTCTTTAAACAGGTTTTTTAAAACCGGAGATACAAAAGATGCTCTTTTAACGGATATATCCATGGTGGGCAACGATACGCTGAAAGGTGCAATGGTAATTGATTATATGTATGGCGTTGTAAGTTATGAAGCGTTTGAAAAGGAGATTGTTCCTTTTGAAAAATATTTTTTTCAGGCTGAAATGAAGCAGGCGTATGAAAAGAAAAAAGAAGAACTGCTGCCTTTTTCCAGGGGGACACAAGCTTATAATTTTTCATTGCGCGATAGAAATAGTAAAATGGTTTCACTTTCTGATTTTAAAGGGAAAGTGGTTGTATTGGATATGTGGGCCATGTGGTGCGCACCCTGTCTTAAAGAAAAACCATATTTCCGGAAAACGGAAGAGGATTTTAAAAATAATAAGAAGATTGTTTTTGTCAGTATATCTGTTGACGGGAATGTGAAAAAAGATGCTTGGAGAGCATTTATTGTGAAAAAGGGATGGAATGGAATTGAACTGCTTTCAGAGTATGATCAGTCCCTGATGAAATATTATCATATCGAAGGTATCCCCAGGTTTATGATTTTCGATAAGGAAGGGAAAATTGTAAGCGTGGATGCACCCAGGCCCTCAGCTGATGGATTTCGTACACTTATTGAGCAAACACTAAAAGGAAATTGATCTATGAAATACAGTCGTTTTATTTTAATGCTGATGTTGCTGCTTCTGTCTGCCGCTTTTATAAAGGGGCAACCGGCAACCACACTGATAACGGGAACTGTTTCGGAGCATGTGAATGTGGAACTTACAATTTATAAAACCGTAAACAATAAAACAGAAGCGTTGGCGGTGTATAAAGTCTTTGCGCCGAGTCCTGATTTTGCGTTTGCAATTCCGGTTGAAAAGAATGTCAACTACCAATTATTGATTACCCGGATGAAACAGGGCAACAGGCATTTGGAAATGGATAAAAGATTTAAGTTCCCACTCAGATTAGAAGCGGGTCAGCATCTTTCCATAAAGATTACCCCGTCTTTACTGGATGGCGTAAAAAACAATGGGGTGGAATTAAAAGCCGGCGTTCATTGCCCCACTATGAGTATTATTAGTGGTGATCTGGTGAATGCGAAATTTGGCGGCGGTGCCATCAGTCTTGAGAAAGTAACAGATGGTCAATTGATTCCTGTCGCAAGTTATAATACTTTTAAATCGAACAAAAAATTTCAATTAGTCGCCTTTGTAAAAACCGGGAGTTTTTATTATATATCCTCCCTGCGATTTCGGTGCCGGATTTACTTAAAACCTGCAGATAAGCTGGGGTTAAAAATAAATGCTTTTACGGGTGAGTATGATGTTGTCAATGGATCAGAAGAAAATCGGTTAATGGAAAAATGGGAGAAACTGTCATGGCCTATTATTGATTATGGATACAATAGAAGTGTATTTCAAAATGACAGCCTCGATCTGGGAAAATATCTTTCAACTTATCAGAAGTTGCAGCCGGCAATAGCTGCCTTTAAGGCGACCAGTACAACTTCAGATGCTCAATTTAATAAATTATTTGATGTAAGTATTGATCTAGACAATCAGTTCGCTCCGTTGTATCTGCTTTCGCGTCTTTGCGCCAGAAGAAACAACGGGTTTGTTTCTTCTTACAATAGTATCAGCAACCCACCTGCTTTCTACAAGCGTTTTATTGAGAAAGGAAAATTTAGTGACGTACAAATATTGAAGATAGGGGAAGCGATGAGGTTCATAAATCTATATCAACAATTGAATTTTGCTTTCATGGCTGAGCGTGAAAAAATGAAGCTGTGGAGAGAAGATAAGTTGAAAATTATGATGGATGCCATCGCCAATGACACGGTAAAATCAATCTTTTTGCAAGATCAGTTGGAAACAAATGAAGTGGCCAATCTTAGTGAATTCAAAGCGATCTATCAACCCTTTGAGAAATATACCAATCTTCCACAGGTAAGAAAAAAATACCTGCAGGTATACAAAAGTTTTATAGGCGACACCGCTTTTATAGGAAAATCATCTTATGATTTCTCACTGCCGGATACCGAAGGGCGAATGGTGTCGATGAAAGATTTTAGAGGCAAAGTAATATTTATAGATGTGTGGGCCACATGGTGCGGACCATGCAAAGCACAGATTCCATTTATGAAAGAAATCGAAGCGCATTATAAAAATAATAAAAACATCGTTTTTGTAGGTATTTCACTTGATAAGCTTGCTGACCGGCCAAAATGGGCGAAATTTATCGGAGCGGAAAAATTGCCCGGTGTGCAACTCTTAGATGATTTTGGTAAGACCTTTGGGCGCAAATATGGGATAACTGCCATTCCCAGATTCTTGTTGATAGATAAAGGTGGAAAATGGATAGAAATTCGCTGTCCCAAGCCTGAAGCGAAGGAAGAATTAGAAAGATATTTAGATAAAGCGTTAGCAAAGAAGAATGCTTCCTCTGTCGGTGATTGATAAAGAGGTTTTATTTGTTTTGGCGTGAGAAATTATATTAAATAAAGATAAATGCATCCGGTCATCTGCGCCACGACGGATATCCTTGTGTCATTTGGATATGCCCCGCTTTTGTCACTAAAAAAGCACCGGCCTATCGGTACCGCTATACGCCTCCTGCAACCTGATCGAGGTTATATAGGGACTGGGGGCCCTATTATTAAAGCAATCCCGGCCTTACAACCGCGGGCATCTATTGTCCACCTTTAGATAAGGCACTCCTATGCCCCTTATTTTCTCTGCATAATGGATAAAAAGTTAATAAAACTAACACAAATTAAGAAGGGCCATACGCCTGCAATTACCCGTGGTAATAAGTCGTATAACGCTCATCTCTAATGCGGTACTGAATATATTAGTCAATGCTTGAAAGCGCATGCTATGTCAGCCGACGGCCACAGTAAACTGTCGTTGGCAGGCTGTCGTCAAAAGGCCGCTTTCTTTTCTCCGCTGTATATACAACTTCGCCCCCGAATGAAGTGAACTGCAAGGACCTCCTAAATCTCTATGGCCTCTATGGCCTCTTTGCTTTGAAAAAAGGATGCCTCCTTGCTGATATAAAGAGGGTAAATCCTGCTGCTATAGGGTCAGTCAATAGTTAAAACAAATCTCCGGCTAATTACCTGAATGGCAATGTTTTGATGATCCGTTGTTGTATTTTCTTTAACATATATATAATTATCCCCTGAGCAATGCATTAAAGCGCTGGTTTGAATGAATGATAAGGCAAAATAGCATCTGAAATAAGCAAAATAGCAACGGAATGGTAGGGTAAAATGAAATAATTTTACTTGAAAGAATAAATTGAAAGTCATGAAGGACGGAGAAGATGCAGAAGTTATTTTACAAAAGCATATTTTGGGCACAGCTGGCCTGGGTGGGGTTTGGGGTAATATTGACCAAAAGGAGTCTATAAACACTATTCTTAGAGCGCTTGAATCCGGATTTGTGGCTATTGATACGGCACCGGCTTATGGAGAAGCGGAATTTTTGGTCGGGAAAGCTTTACAGCAATGGAAAGGGGCTGCTCCGCAAATAAGTACCAAGGTTGGGCGCTTAAAAAGCTATTCTTCTGATAAAGGTATTTATGATTATTCTGCCGGCGGAATGCGCGAAAGTTTACACAGCAGTCTCGAAGTTTTGGGCGTTCCTCATATAGATGTCTTATTCCTCCATGAACCTGACGCTATTCCCGTAGCGCAAGCTGAGCAAGCGGTAGAACAAATGATTGAATTCAGAGCGCAAGGTTTTGCCAGGAAAATAGGACTCGGTGGGAACCATCCTTCCTTCAAGAAATACATCGATGCGGGGGTCTTTGACATATTGATGGAGTACAACCGTCTTGACGGATGTTGTATAGATGCATTGGATACAACATTGCCTGATTGTATAAACAAAGGAATTAATTACTGGGCGGCTAGTCCTTTGCATATGGGATTACTCGGAAGCCGCTTTGAAGCGTTTACCCAAAGTCGACCCGATTGGATAGCAGAAGACCTTATTAAAAAGGCAATTGCCCTCAAAGACATCGCGGATGACTATCAACTCTCCTTACCCTCTTTAGCACTTAGATTCTTACAGTGCATTCCATATGAATTTAAAATAATCTTAGGTCCCTCTAACCAACAAGAGTTTAACAACTGTTTAGAGAATATTGTTCGTGGTCCACTTGAAAAGGAAATTTACGATAGAGTCGTCAACTGTTTATAATAAAATTAATAATATACTATGTGTCGGATAGATAGCGAAATATTTAATATTGTTCGTATACGCATTAGGTCATTGCAACCCGTTAAAACTGTCACGCCCTTCCAGGATGCAACAATGGGACCCTTTGCGACTTATGGCATTTCAATTATCACCATTGAAGATGAAAACGGCAATATCGGCGAGGCCCCGATATTCCAGACCTATACCAATATTTTAGAATCTTCTCTATTCCCCATTTTATTTCATAGCCATAATATTTCCTATAAAGAAATTTATCCGAAACTATATTGGTCGATTAGAAATGAAGGATTTAAAGGCCCTGCTTCTGCTTTATTAGGACAGGTAGATCTTGCCTTGTATGATTTGGCTGCAAGGCGTAGAAATATGCCCTTGTATAACTATATTGAAGCAGGTAGAAGTGAAGTGGAAATGTATGGAAGCGGCGGCGGCGTTAATTACTCTTATCAGCAACTTGAAGAAGAAATAGCTGTCTTTACAAAAGCTGGTGCAAGGTGTTATAAAATGAAGGTGGGGAAAGATTTTGGAACAAAAATGAATGAAGATATTGAGCGGGTAAAGTTTGTAAAGCAGTTATTGGGCAAAGACATAAAACTTGCTGTAGATGCGAACCAAATTTGGTCATGCAATGATGCTTTGCGCTTCCTGGATGCCGTTGGAGAGGATAATCTTCATTGGTTTGAAGAGCCCATCCATTCGGCAAGTTATGAACAGATTGAAGCGCTTTGTAAAAGAACCAATGTGACGATTGCTTATGGAGAATCAGAACGTACCTCAAAAATTTTCCCTACCTTGGTAAATAGCGGCGTACGACATTTGCAGCCAGTGCCTACGCAGATAGGAGGGGTTAAAGAATGGATGGAAGTCAAAGATTTAGCACAAAGAAATGGAATCTCTTTTTCTTCCGGCGGATATTCGTTATACACCTCTTTTCTTGTTGCATCGGGTCCGGAGGGTTATTATGTAGAATACTTATATTCTTTAATGCATGGATTGGAGAAATATTTTTTACACTATCCGAGCTGGAAAGAAGGAAAATTCTTTTTGCCTGAAATAGCCGGTCTTCCTGTAAGAATAAATTGGGATTATTGTCATCGTGAAAATCTAATTACTGCTCAAATGGTGTGGGAGAAACGCAACGTCCCTAAATATAAACCTTCTGTTTCTATATAAATAAGTATACACTCATGGATATATCTCTTGCTCCTGTTGATTATATAGTGCTCTTGCTATATGTCATAGGCTTGTTTTTTATCGGCTTTTATTTGAATAAGAAAACATCTGATGTAGACATCTTCTTAGGGAACAGATCTCTAAGTTGGTGGCAAATAGGATTTTCTTTGTTTAGCGCGAATGCGGGCCCTATGATGCTGATAGGCTTCGCTGGTATTGGCTTTTCGCAAGGAGTAGTGGGGAGTAATTTTGAATGGCTGGCCTGGGTCTTCTTATTGCTTTTGTCCATGTTTTTTTTACCGCATTATATCTCGACCAAGATAAGTACGATGCCGCAATTTTTGCAATTGCGTTTTGGAAAACGCTCCTATAATTTTTTGATCGTATATAGCTTAATTTCTATTTTGATAATATGGTTGGGAAGTGCATTATATGCGGGTGGACTATTGATTTCGGAGATATTTAATTGGCCGCTAATGCGGGCCATCATTATTATTGCGATTATCGCAACAAGTTTTACCGCAATCGGTGGATTGAAAGCGGTGGTAAGAACCGGCATTTTTCAATCCATTATTATTATCGTTTCTTCTATCGCACTCACTTGTTTGGGTATTCATAAAATAGGGGGTATAGGTAAGTTAATACACGCTACTCCGGAAAATTATTGGCGTTTGTTTCGACCTGCATCAGATCCGCAATATTCATGGATAGCCATTATATTAGGCTACCCTGTGGTCGCGATTTATTACTGGTGCGCAGATCAAACCATTGTTCAGAAAGTGCTTGCCGCAAAAAATATCAAGGAAGGTCAGTTGGGGACAATATTTCTCGCCGTACTAAAGATCATTATGCCGCTGATATTTATTTTTCCGGGTATCATGTGCTACGTATTATTTAAAGATACGGCTCAACCGGATAACGCCTATATTACTTTGATAAAACATCTTATGCCTCATGGTTTATTGGGCTTGTGTATTGCTGCCTTAATAGCCGCATTGATAGATACTGTTTCGTCCGGCTTAAATTCGTTTAGTACCGTATTTACTCTTGATGTGGTGGCACAGTTTAAGAAAATGGACGATGTACAACAGAGAAAAATGGGAAAATGGATTACGGTTGTTGCCGCTGTTTTAGCGGTATTAATTGCCCTATTATTTTCACATTCCGGTAAGGGCTTTTTTGAACTGACGCAGGGGCTACTTTCTATTTTAGCTCCGCCGTTGTCTGTTGTCTTTTTGGCTGGAATAATGTGGAAGAGAGTCAGTAGTCTTGCTGCAGAAGTGGTGTTGTATGGCGGCGGTCTGGTCTGTTTAATAATTGGCGCATGTTTCGTGCTAAATTTTCCCTACGAAGGCTTTTGGCCACATTTTCTAATGTTGTCATTTTACATTTTTGCTGGTCTAAGTATTGTAATTGTTATCATTTCTTTGTTCACGAAAGCGAAGTCCAACACGGCACTGCCATCACTAGTGGAAACAAATAAAAAGTTTGGACACAACGCTAGATCCGTTTGGATCAGATGGGCACTGGTGGCTTTATTGATGGGCATTATTTATCTCATTTTTAAATAATTGAGTCAATCTTAAATAAGGAATTTTATGACAAAATTTTTTGTAACTTCTTTGATCTTAAGCGTCGCTTTTCTGTCTGTACTCACAGGCTGTAAAGAAAATAAAAAGCAAAAATTAATAGAAAAAGTTTTTGTGGTAAATATTGTGCCTGATTCTTCCAAGCTGAAAGAGTATTTGGCTTATCATCAACATGTATGGCCTGAAGTGGAAGCTGGCTGTAAGAGAGCGGGCTATAAAAAAATAGCCATCTATCGCTATAATTATCTGGTGGTCATGGTTGTAACGGTGCCTGAAGGTGCGGATTTACATAAAATGAGCGAAATCGCGGAGGCCTATAGCCCTCGTTGCGCAGAGTGGAATAAGATGATGAGTAAGTATCAGGTAGGTGTTGCCGGCACTTCCGCGGGACAGACCTGGGTGGAAGCGCAGCCTTATTATATCTTCAGCAATTGATAAAGATGACCCGATACCATGCGTATATTATTTTCACTTACACCTTAATTTATTGTTATGCATCAAATATTTAAAAGATCAATAGCATGTTTTGCTTTGTTTCTGTTAAGTCTAAATTCATTTGCTCAACGGGACTTTGCCACTAATTATTTTAAGATCCACATCGACAAGAAGGGCTTTATTACGAGTATGAAAAATATTACAGTAAAGCCAAATCGTGAATTTTCTCCCATTGATCAACCCTCACCATTAATGCTTTTGTATAATGGAGCGGAGAAAAGGTATTATCAGCCGGTGAAGGCAACATTTGAAAATAATAATACCATTATTTTATTGAAGTATTCCAATGGTTCGGTAGCTAAAGTGGCCATGCATGTGTATAAAAAATATTTTAAATTTACCCTACTGTCTCTCTCACAACGCGCAGGAATCGACGATATTCAATGGGGTTCTTTTTATACCAATATTACCAATTTATTCGGGGATGTGATTGGGGTTGCCCGGGATACCTCGGCAGCTATTAATTATGCCATTGGAGCATTGGCCTTGAATGATATTACGGTTGGCGGAAATTCAACGACCGAAGGCGATGCCGCTGCTTTTCAATATGTCATTCATTCGCCCGATGCCCACCGTTTTGCTCTACCTGACAGCTTGCACGAAGGCCAGTTATTTCCTATAGGCGGAAACGGAATTAGCGATGTTGCATTCTACGCGCATGCCGAACCATATTATAGAATCTTATACGGTAATACGGCCACAATAGATAACAAAGGCCGGGTCGCTGTTACTTATCACGCCCGGGACAGAAGCCGAAAAAGAGATATTTTGTTCTCCCTAATTCCTTTTTTAAAAAACGATGAACCTAACCACCAAGAGGTGGAGGGCTTACCCGGAGTCGACTTTATAGGTTCTTCCATTGCTTTATGGGGAAGCCCCGATAGTACGGCGCTTTTAAATGTAATGCAAAGTATCGTTCTGTCAGAAGGGTTACCACATCCTACGATCAACGGTAAGTGGATCAAAGATCCGGCACGCTATATACCCGATGTAACTACCAGCGGGAATTTGTTTGATAGCACGATCAGCTACGTGTCGCAAATGGGATTTAAAGCAATTGAAGCTAATGATCTTCCTTATTTTAAAGTGGATCGTGGCAATGAAGGCTATATTGACGGAAAGGAATTCGAAACGAAGCCATTTCATTTTTCAAGTGGAAATAAGTCGCACAAGGAATTTACAGACATATCCAACCCGCTTGGTATTTTAATGGGCCGACATACCATCACAATTGCGTTGGCACCCGGAACAAAAGATGTCAGCCCTATCCCCAGTGACAGTCTTTGCTATCAACAAAAAAGAATTCTTGCAAAAAGCATCAATACAACCGACACAAATATAATAGTAGATGATCCTAGATTTTTAAATGAAGTAGCTTCCTGGGAAGCACATTGCGTAAACCTTAATATTATAAAGATAGGCAAGGAACTTATTCATTATGATGGTGTCTCGGGCACTTATCCATATACCCTAAAAAATGTGACGCGTGGCTATTGGCACACAAAGAAAACAGCCCATGAAGCAGGAGATACTTTATATAAATTGCAGGCAACCCTGGACTACGGATATGACGGATTAATTCCCAACATCTATTTACAAGATAAAATTGCCGAATACTACGCGGACGTTAGTCGTATTAACGGAATCAGATTTATAGATCTGGACGGGCAGGAATTTCTTTTTAATAATGGACAAGGTTATTATTCCGTGAAACGATTTTTTAGAAAATTGTTTGACAGGGCTGCAATTGATAAGATACCTTATCTGCGGATCTCAGGGGCAACTTTATCGGAAGGTTCCTGGCACTATCAAAGTGTCTGGAATGTAGGGGGTGGCAAAAATATGTATGATCTTGCAACAGATCAGTGGGGTAGTGCAACGAGCGAGGGAAAAGATTTGCGGGATGTAGCATTTTCTAATTATTTCCCCGCATCATTTGGCGGTAATTTTGGTATAGATGCATCCTCGACACCAGCGCAGTATGAGCATATCGAAGCGATCTCTGTGGGCATCGGGGCAACATACATAATGCCTTTAAACCAGAAATCGGTAGAGAGTTGCCCACATAAATATGAAATCTTCCATACGATAAAGACCTGGGAAAATGCCCGCGCTGCCAATGCTTTTCCACGCTGGGTGAAGGCGCAGCTGGCGAATCCTGAAAATAGTTGGAAGCTGGAAAACGGTACCGACAAAAATACTTGGAAACTTTTTAATGTTACCGGGGGAAATGCGTCGAAGCCCATTATTTTAAAGAGAATGCCCGGGTATTAGGGTTTTTAATATAGAAAATTAATAGAAAACAACGATTAGTGAAATGAATAAGTGACTTCATTATAGGATTCAGTTAGGATGCTAATGGGGATTGGGTCTTTTATCATCGTTCCCATTCATGTGAGGAGCTGGTGACTAAAAAAAAGTATCTCTTAAGATATCCTATTAAATTATCCTTTCGGCGTTTAGACAAGGTTCAGGGTGATCATGCGTCGCTACTCCAGTGAATGGTAAATTACTAAAGGTGACGCAGACATTATTTGGCGGGAAGCTCCCTGGATAGTTAAAATTAAAGAACTAAGCAAATAAACAAAGGAAGAAGTTTAAAATCAATACATCGGTTTTAACCCCGTTAGTGCTATCATTGTTTCCGCTTTCGTTTAGGAACCTACAGCGAAGAACGCATGTGCCGGACAGCTGATTTGATTTTTTATATAACAAAGTAATATAAATGTCATGGAAAATAGACTAAGTAAGAAACAGATTCCTACAGGTTGTAAGAGACTTATGTTGGTTGCCCTACTCGTATGCATCGTTTCATGGATGCCGGCGAATGGTCTGGCAAATATCTGTACTTCAAAGCCGAAGGATAATACCGGCAAAAACCACACTTATGAGGTTTCCGTTAATGGTAATGATGGCAACGCGGGCACAAAGGCAAGCCCTTTGAAAACCATATCGGCTGCCGCGGCTTTAGCCTTGCCGGGTGATACGGTGCTTGTTCACGCGGGGGTATACCGGGAGCAGATCTCGCCGCCGCGGGGAGGCAATTCCAATGCTGAGCGGATTGTTTATCAGGCAGCTCCCGGTGAGAAGGTGGTGATAAAAGGTTCCGAAGTCATTAAAGGCTGGAAAAAATCGGAAAATGATACCTGGGAAGTAAAAATCCCCAATACATTTTTTGGAGATTTTAATCCTTACAAAGAATTGATTCATGGCGATTGGTTTTGGCCAACACCAAAGGACCAAAAATATCATAGAGGGGCTGTTTATTTAAACGGCGATTGGCTGATGGAGGCATCAAAAAAAGAAGCGGTGATGGCTGCTACAGATAAAAAAAATCCACTTTGGTGGGCAGAGGTAGACTCGACAACTACCACTATTTGGGCACAATTTAAAGATGCCGATCCCAATAAGGATTTAGTAGAGATAAATGTCCGCCCAACCGTATTTTATCCGGATAAACCATTCATTAATTTTATCACTGTACAGGGTTTTACAATGGAGCAGGCAGCCACCAACTGGGCACCCCCAACGGCAGAGCAAGTGGGCATAATTGGTACACATTGGAGCCGGGGTTGGATTATCGAAAATAATACCATTGAATATTCCAAATGTTCCGGTATTGCTTTAGGCAAATATGGCGATCAATTCGATAACAAGAATACGGAGTCAGCTGAAGGATATGTTGGCACGATCAAAAGAGCATTGGCCTTTGGTTGGAACAAAGGAACCATTGGCGGCCACATTGTTCGCGGTAACACAATCGCTTATTGTGAACAAACCGGCATCGTCGGTAGTTTGGGCTGTTCCTTCAGCACCATCGAAGCAAACTCAATTCATGACATATATGTGCATCGTTTATTCAATGGGGCAGAAATGGCAGGTATTAAATTTCACGGTGCCATAGATGTACAAATTAAGCACAATCATATTTACCGTGTAGGAGGTTTTGCCGGAATTTGGCTTGATTGGATGGCTCAGGGCGTTCAGCTATGCGATAATTTGATGAATGATAATTCGTTAGATATCTTTTTGGAAGTGGATCATGGGCCGATGCTGATAGCGAATAATATTTTATTATCGAAAAGCAATATTTATATGAACTCCCAGGGGGCCGCGTTTGCGCATAATTTGTTTGCGGGCAAAATAGACGTTATACACTATGACGCCCGGTTAACGCCATATATGAAGCCGCATTCTACCTATGTAGTGGCGCTTCACGATAACCCCAGCGGAGATGTTCAGTTCGTAAACAATCTGTTTGTTAACGGAGCAGATGTGCGTCCGTATAGCAATGCTTTACTGCCGGTTACTTTTAAGGGGAACGTCTATACAAAAGGAGCTCTGAGCGCAATAAAAAATAACGGGCAGGATAAATTTGGAGAAATGAATAAAGACGCCGAGAGGCAGATGAAAGCGTATGAAGAGCATGTCGCTACAAAAATAAATGCCTTGGTAGACAGTGACTTTGATGCAGGAGTTAATTTATTGCAGGAAGGTAAGAATATCTATCTCCAGATAGCTATTGACAAAAAATGGTTGGCCCTAAAACATAAGCTTGTAACCACCCGGACATTGACAAAAGCAATAGTATCTGACCTTCCTTTTGAGAATCCGGATGGTTCTGCGCTCCATATTGACATGGATTATCTTGGCAAAAAACGCAACTCTGCCAACCCTTCGGTTGGACCTTTTGAGATTAAAAGTTCAGGAAAACAAAATATTAAAGTATGGTGATGTATTTGAAGCAACGATTATTTTGGATGGCCCTTTTGTTGTGGCTGGGAGCGGCGGCTCAACCCGTCCGGCAGGAGAAGAATTTTGACGCCAATTGGTTATTCGCACGCTACGGATTACAACCCGATGGCTCAAGGATCGCGGAGCCTGGAAATAAAGAAAAAGGGGGTGGCAATCAACTCGGGTTGGCTCCGCAGGCAATAGGCTTTAATGATGCTGGGTGGAGAAAACTAGATTTGCCTCATGATTGGGGCGTTGAAGGGCCTTTTAGGCCGGACCTTGACGGCAATACGGGAAAGCTCCCATGGCGGGCAATTGGATGGTATCGTAAGCATTTTAAAATTCAACCGGCAGACAAACTAAAGCAGTTCTACCTCGATTTTGATGGGGCGATGGCAAATGCCCAGGTATGGCTGAACGGGCATAAAGTAGGGGATCGTCCTTATGGTTATAGTTCGTTTCGTGTGGATTTAACGCCATACCTTCTTTTTGGTAAAGATAATGTCCTCGCTGTTCGGCTTAACACAGAAGACTTGGGTTCAAGATGGTATCCCGGTGGAGGCATTTACCGAAACGTGCGGTTAGTTATAACCAATCCGGTACATATTGCCCATTGGGGCGTTTTTGTGACTACTTCGCAAATAACAAAACCCTATGCTAAGGCAAAGATTGCAGTTACTATTAACAATGATCTGGCTAAATCTGTAGATGTGCAATATGCAGTAGCTATTTATGCACTAGATAAAAATGATCAAAAAAGAAATAAAGTTGCGCAAAGTGAAAAGCAGACACTACATCTAAACGCGCATAGGGGAGTTGACGGTGTTGTTAATCTGCAGATAGCTAAACCTAAATTATGGGACCTGAAGAGTCCCAATCGTTATTTGGCTTGTGTATCGGTCTATGATCACGATAAAAAAATTGACCAATACAATACATCTTTCGGCTTCAGAACAATAGAGTTTACGCACGATAATGGGTTCTTATTAAATGGGCAGCGGGTGCAGTTGCAGGGTACCTGCAATCACAGTGATTATGGTGCTTTGGGTACCGTTGTCAATCGTAGCGCTATCGAAAGGAAGTTAACCATTTTGAAAAACATGGGGTGTAACGCGCTGCGCACTTCACATAATCCGCCTTCTGCTGAATTATTAAGCTTGGCTGATAAAATGGGATTCTTGGTAATGGATGAGGCCTTTGACTGTTTTCAGATTTCAAAAGATGCGAATGGTAACGACTACGCCCGGCACTTCAATGATTGGCACGAAAGAGATTTGGAGTCAATGGTAAAGATGGGTAGAAATCACCCTTCGGTGATCATGTGGAGCATGGGAAATGAAATCCCTGAACAATATGACTCATCTAAATTTTATTTGTTCGCACAATTGCGTGATATAATTCATCATTATGATAGTACCAGACCTGTCACTTGCGGTATTTCGGCACCCGATGAAACTGCCTTTCATGGGCTGGAGCTGATTGTAGATGTGCATGGGATGAATTATCCCTCCGGTGTATATGGCGGCCCGGATTTTTATGGAAAATTTCTACACTACAAAAACCATGAACATATAGCGGGTTTCGCTAGCGAAACATCTTCTGACATGAGCTCCAGGGGTGTATATTTTCCAAAGGGATTTCAGATGTCTTCTTATGATTTAAAAGCTCCTGGTTGGGGGTCTTTGCCGGACGCCGAATTTGCGGCATTAGATAAATATCCTGCTATTTGTGGGGAGTTTGTCTGGACGGGATTTGATTATTTAGGTGAGCCTACACCTTTTAATAGTGATGCAAGTCTCTTGCTAAATTATGCGACTTCATCTAAAGATGACTTGAAAAGAGAAAGTGAGAAGTTGAAAAAAATGGAGGCAGATCGCCCGACTTCTCGTAGTAGCTATTTCGGAATAGTTGATTTAGCGGGCTTCCCAAAAGATCGCTATTATCTATATCAAGCGAAATGGCGCCCGAACTTGCCAATGGTGCATATTTTGCCGCATTGGAATTTTGCCGATAGAATAGGAAAAGTTACGCCGGTGTTTGTTTACACATCGGGTGATGAAGCGGAACTATTTTTAAATGGGAGGTCGCTGGGAAGGAAAAAAAAGCAGCCTTACCAATATCGGCTGCGATGGAATGATGTGAAATATGAGCCGGGTGAATTAAAAGCTGTTGCTTATAAAGGTGGAAAAAAATGGGCGACGACAACAGTGAATACAACAAAGGCCGCGGCTAAGTTGCGGCTTTCTCCAAGCAAGCCTTCTATTGCCCCAGATGGGAATGATCTTGTTTTTATTAAAATAGAAATAACGGATAAAGACGGTAGAAGGGTACCTACGGCTCATAACCTTATTCACTGTTATTTGAAAAGTGAGGGCAAAATAGTGGCAACCGATAATGGCGACGCGACCTGTCTTATTTCCTTTCCCAATCCGATACGCCCTGCGTTCAATGGACTCATGCTGGCTATTGTGAAAGCGGAGCCTCATCAAAAAGAAAATTTGAAATTGGTTGTTGAAGCGCAGGGTCTGGAAAAAGCAATTATTGAAATACCGGTTAATGGAAATAAAGCTCCGACAGGCATAGCGGACGATTATTAATAAATAGGGAAAATAAAAGGATGCTGTTTTGGATAAACAATTGTGCTGTCGTCTTAGCGTAAAATGAAAGCTCCTTTCGTTGCAGCATTTACAAGAAAATTAAAACTTAAACTGGTGTGTAAAATCGATTGGTATAGATTAGGAATTATTTTAAAAAAGAACAGATGCATTTTAGAATTCGGGTGATTTTTTTGACTTTATTGGTAGGCGTTCTGACGCAGGCAAGCGCACAAAATAAACCAGATGTGTTTGCTGGTTTTGCATTACAGCAAAGGATGAAAGTACCTGGCTTGCAGAAAAATCCGGCGCCCGTTTTGCCACAAATCTATCTGCCTTGGAATGCAGCTGGTCACCGTGTTTTTACTTTTACCCGTCCCATTGATACGCAGCGACAGCTGAACAGGGAATTAGCGCGCATGCGTAAGCTATATGCTCCTTTTTTGCGCGACCTTGCACCCAAACTTCCTTTTACGAGAACTAAAGTTCCATTGGTTAGTTTTGAGTGGAAATTGTTAGCTACTGAAATGGGTCAGGATGCCAAGGGCAACTGGTATCCATTGCCTGGGGTTCACCATGTTGGTGATTCCACTCATTGGAAGAAAGTAACGATTCCTCATTATGAAGGGCCCATCAACAAAACGGAAGCGGTTTATCGCAAAGAAATAATCATTACGAACAAAC
>NZ_JBNQGD010000369.1:0-8962 GCF_050436765.1 Arachidicoccus sp.
GCGTGGCTCGACCCGTCAGAAGCCGCCGGTTTCCTGTTCGCGACTCCGGACGGCGAGATCATCCGCTGCGAGATCGACGCGCGGGTTGGTGGCCGCTTCCTGATCACTGACCGACGTCCGGATGGCGATGCCGACATATCTATTGTTTATGGATCTGGTGCAGCTTTGAGCAATTGGGAGGCGTTATTGGTGTATGTCGAAGTGCCTAAGAATGAAATTCAATATAGAATGAGGGCAAGAAGTATAAGCAATTTTGGAACTCAACAAGTGGACTCAGACAAGCAAATGTATAAGCGATTTTATTTTGTTGACTGGCCTGTGCTAAATAAACACAAAGAACAATTATTAGAGAAAATAAATTGCATAGTTGATGAACAACGCGTTGATGAAATAACCTGGATGGACGGCAATGACTTTAGACTGGCCTTGAATGAAATGCTGCACCAGCCTTTTAGGGCTAGACCATGGTTTGAAGCAGGAATTTGGGGCGGTAATTGGATGAAAAATAGAATTGAAGGCCTAAACAAAGAAGAGATAAACTATGCATGGTCTTTTGAATTGATTACTCCTGAAAATGGCATAGTTATAGAAGGAAATAAATATTTATTGGAAGTATCCTTTGACTTCCTGTTATTTTTAGATAATAAGAAATTGCTAGGCAATGCTGCGCAGCGATTTGGAAATGAGTTTCCCATACGCTTTGATTTTTTAGACACTTATGATGGCGGAAATCTTTCCATTCAATGTCATCCGCGAACAGATTATATTCAGGAGAAATTTGGAGAAAATTTTACGCAAGACGAAACTTATTACATACTCGATTGCGACCAAAATGCAAATGTTTATTTAGGCTTTCAAAATGATATTGATCCGGTCGAATTTAAAACGGCTTTATTAGACGCTCAAAATACAAGTGTCGAAATACAAGCGGAAAAATATGTACAAAAACTACAGGCCCATAAACATGATTTGTTTCTTATTCCCAACGGGACTATTCATGCTTCCGGGAAAAACAATCTCGTATTGGAAATAAGCAGTACGCCTTATATTTTCACTTTCAAAATGTACGATTGGTTACGCCTCGATCTTAATGGAAAGGCGCGCCCAATCAATATTGATCATGCTTTTAATAATCTTTACTTCGATAGAAAAGGGGCCTATGTACACGAGAAATTAATAGCACAACCCGTTGTTGAAAAACAATGGCAAGAAGGTAGAAAAATAAATCTGCCGACACACGAAGCGCATTTTTATGCTATTGACCGATATGAATTTACCGGAGCCATTGAAATGAATACAAATAATCAATGCCATCTTTGTATGTTGGTCGAAGGTGACATGGTAGAAGTAATGGTTAATACCAAAATATCCACATTTCATTTTGCCGAGACATTTGTTATTCCTGCTTCTGTTGGAAACTATTCAATTCGTTATCACGGAAGTGGGAAAGCATTCTTAATAGTAGCTTATGTAAAGGAAGAATCCTGTTTTAATTTTTAAACAATGGAAATAATGCGCAAAGACAATTCGATACGATGGGGCCAATTGGCACTGATAGTTGTTACAGCTACTTTGGGCGGCCTTTTATTTGGCTTTGATACGGCTGTTATTTCCGGAACCATAAGTTTTGTAAAGGAACAATTCGCGATGGGATCACTTATGGAAGGCTGGTTCGTAAGTTCGGCGTTGCTTGGTTGTATTATAGGTGTGGTAATAAGTGGTAAGCTGGGGAATAACTGGGGCCGTAAAAAAGTAATGTTGATATCCGCCGCCTTATTTGCCATCTCCGCATTTGGCTGTGCCTATTCGCCGGACTCATTTTCGCTTATTTCTTTTCGTTTAACTGGAGGATTAGGTATTGGAATGGCTTCTGTAATCTGTCCAATGTACATCGCAGAAATTGCGCCTTCCCATTTGAGGGGAAAACTGGTAACCTATTACCAACTGGCCATTACCGTGGGTATTTTACTTGCTTATTTTTCAAACACTGTCATCCAAACGGGAGTTAAAACTACTTTCACCAACGAAGGATGGATGCATCTGATATTTTCAACGCAAGTATGGAGAGCCATGTTCGCGGTTGGTATTATTCCGGCAATTATTTTCTTATTAATGGTCCTTTTAGTTCCTGAAAGTCCTCGTTGGCTGGCATTGAAAAAAAGAAATCCAGAAGCAGAAAAGGTATTATTTAAAATATCTGGAGCAGAACACGCAAAATCAGAATTAGACGTCATACAAGATTCACTTAAAACTACTTCCAACAAGCGGCCGGCCGATTTATTTAAGGGCAACATGAAAAAGCCTTTGTTCATTGGAATACTCCTGGCAGCTTTATCGCAGTTTAGTGGCATTAACGCTATTATTTATTACGGTCCTACAATCCTTGAGAAAGCAGGTTTTCAGCTTGGCGATGCTTTAGGAGGACAGGTTACCATTGGCATCGTAAACACATTGTTTACTTTTGTGGCCATTTATTTCATTGATAAGATTGGCCGAAAACCCTTGCTGCTCTGGGGTATTGGGGGCGCTATATTATCATTGCTTTTAGCAGCAGTAGTATTTGCAGCCAACATTTCAAATGCCTGGTTCGTCTTGATTCCTGTTATTCTTTTTACTGCTTGCTTCTCCTTTTCTTTTGGTCCCGTTACATGGGTCATTATTTCCGAAATATTTCCAACAAACTATCGCAGCGAAGCTGTAGCTATATCAACCATGAGTTTATGGGTAGCCAACTGGATTGTGGGCCAATTCTTTCCTGTATTGCTTCATGGGGCAGGTGCTTCTGTGACATTTTTAGTATTTGCAGTTTTCAGCGCCTATGCTTTTTATATAACTTGGAAAAAGATCCCGGAAACGAGAGGAAAATCTCTGGAGGAAATTGAAAGATTCTGGCAATTGGACAATGCGCACACACTCTAAATAATTTCAAATAATTTCAAATTTATAGTTATATGCAATCAAATAACGCCCCCCAAGGTTTGAAAATGTTTTTTTCAGCCCTCACGCTTTTATTTTTATCACAAAGTATAAATGCTCAAAAAAACGTTCCCTTTTTTGGGAAGATAAACTGGATTAATGGTTATAGCAAAGAGATCACTGGCGAGAATATCGGCTATTATTCAGCATTCCCAGATTATGCCACCACGGCATTGTTAACTAGGACGACTAATGGTAAAAAAATTATTGAGTGGGAAACAGCTCCGGTTCCAAAAAATGCCAAAGGTAAATATGTCTATTTTAGTTGGGTTGCCGGACATTCTTCAGGCACCAGTAGTGGCGACCGAAATTTTGATTTATATGTAAATGACAAAAAACTTTTGACCTTTACCACATTACCCCACAATCAAAGGCCCAATTGGAAGTTTGTTGCACCAGACAGTTCTGCACTCGTATTTGAACAAACAAAAAGAGATGCATCCAATGATGCGCATGGCTTTAATTACCTGAGGCTGCCATTGGATAAAGTTAAGCCTGGACTTCCGATTACCATTAAAGTGATAGGAGAAGCTCAAAACAGTAACGACTGGTATATGGCCTTCAAGTTTGCCTTTGTAGAAAAAGCTGATATTAATCCAATGCCTTTTCTTTTAAAGAACGGAAAGCAGCCAATAGTATTAACGGCACTTCATTTTGGTAAAAACGCAACCCTACACGTTCAAGTTAATCACAAAGAATCACTTTCCTTCATCGAAAAGGATGGAGTCAATAGTTTTGATATACCTATAAGTGCTGTTAAACACAAAGATCGTATATATGTAAGCGTATCTGCCGGCAAAAAGATCCTGGTACATAAATTTGTAACGCTAGAGCCCGTTGTTTACCGCGAACTTGATTTCATCCATAATTCACATACCGACATAGGATACTCGGATGTTCAGCCCGAAATTGTAAAAATCCATGATAAGAACATTCGTGATGCATTACATATGATAGAAAAAACAAAAGATTATCCAGACGCGGCAAAATTTAAATGGAATGTTGAATCTCTTTGGTCGGTCGAAAATTTTTTACGACAGGCCACACCCACACAAAAACAAAGATTTATTGCAGACGTAAAAGGCGGGAGTATCGGTTTGTCAGGATTGTATGCCAATATACTCACGGGTTTGAGCGAACCGGAAGAAACATTCCATTATACGGACTATGCTGAAAAGCTGAGAAAAGAATTTGGGTTTACAATTAACAGCGCTATGATCTCTGATGTACCTGGATATGCCTGGACTACAGTAACTGCTTTTGCTAAAGGTGGAATAAAATATTTATCGAGCGCACCTAATTTGATGGGCGAATCACATCCTTCTTAAGGAGAGATTATATTCACTACTTTTCATCTATCGCTCAATAAAGACTCTCTTTTGCTAAAGGGGGAATAAAATATTTCTCCAGCGGACCTAATTTTTTGGGCGAATCCCATCCTTATTTAGGAGATAGGATTGGATCATTTTTAAGAACCTGGGGCGATAAACCCGTTTGGTGGACATCTCCTTCGGGTAAGGAAAAATTACTATTTTGGGTCGCCGGAAAAGGCTATTCATCATGGCATGGCACTCCTATTGGCGGTATCTTTGATAAAGGGCCTAAAAAGATTGCAGCCTATTTGAATGAACTGACTGCGGAAAAATATCCTTATGATATGGTTCAGTGGCGTTATAACATTGTTTCTGACAACGGTCCGATTGACACCACTATTTCAGATTTTGTGAAACAATGGAACGAAAAATATGCATCTCCGAAAATTATCTTAAATACCACCCAACAGCTTTTCGAAAAATTCGAGAAGAAATATGGAGCCAGTATTCCTGTGGTAAAGGGAGATATAACACCATACTGGGAAGATGGCGCATTCTCCTCCGCTTATGAAGAAGGGAAAAACAGGATAAATAGTTTGCGTTTACAACAACTATCTACCTTATATTCTATGTTTAAACCAACAGCGTATAACCAAGACAAATTTTATCAAGCCTGGAGAAATATTATCATGTTTCACGAACATACCTGGGGCGCATATAATAGTACGACCGAACCAGATTTACCTTTTGTTACGAAGCAGTGGCACATAAAAAAACAATTTATGTTGGACGCCGACAGCGAAATTAATTCTTTGCAAAAAGATTTGCTTGGTCCATTGTGTAATACCCAATCGAAAAGAATTGCAGTAATCAATACTTCTTCCTGGAGTCGTAGCGGGCCGGTAATGATCTCTGCAGACATTCATGGCAATTCCGTAAAAAGTACGTCCGGCGAAATAATGCCTCTGCAAAGACTAAGTGATGGAACAGCTGTTTTTATTGCCCACAATGTACCACCGTTGGGGACTTCTATTTTTGAGGTTACAGATGAACAGCCGCCGTCTTCGAAAGGAGAAAATTTTGTTGTTACAGATAGTTCTTTATCTAATGGGACAATATGGATACGCTGGGATAAGGTCAATGGAAGTATTACAACTTTGAAAGATACAACCGGGTTCAATTATGCCGGGCAATTTAGAAAGCAAGGATTGAACAGCTATTGGTATGTACCTGGATACAATCCGGCAGACGCTGAAACAAATGGGAAAGTACAAATAAAAATATTAGAACATGGACCGGTACTTACCACTATTGCAATTAGCTCAGAAGCACCGGGCGCCAATAGCCTAGAAAGAAAAATATCCTTATATACGGGAAGCGGAGAAGTGGAGATTGAAAATATTATAGACAAAAAAGCAATAAGAACAAAGGAAGCTGTTCATTTTGGATTTCCTTTTAACTCATCCCTTATTAATACAACGGTAGATGCGGGTTATGGTACAATGGCGTACTTGGGAAATCAGCTACCTGGCTCGAACAGGGACTTTTTATATGCAAGAAGGTGGTTAGATGCGTCAACAGTCAACAATGGTGTGCAATTAATATTACTGCAAGCGCCTCTGCTAGAGCCCGATAGCATGATAGACGAAAGGTTATTAATCAATCAAAGTCTTAAAAAGTGGAGAACCTCCGCAAAGCCAACTGCTACCTGGTTTAGTTATGTAATGAATAATTATTGGTACACGAATTATAAAGCCGACCAAGACGGTGTTGCGCATTTCAGATATGCATTACGCCCCCATAGAATGATCAACTCTTCTAAAATGGAAAGAAATGCCGAAGCATTTACAGACCCCTTAATGGCTATTACCGTTAAAAAAGAAGAAGTACTTCCTTCAGCAATGTTTAGATTAACAAGTAACCGTATTGTAGTCACTAACATTACACCCGATGGCGACGGTAATTACCTGGTTAGACTTTACAATCCTGAACCTACGGCGGAAAAAACAGCATTCATCTGGGAAAGCATTAAACCTTTAAATATTGTAGCTGTTGACACAAAAGCCAAAAGCCCCAACGATAAAAATATTGTAGTACAAGGCATGGGGGTTGTGGATATTAAATTGAAAATGCACTAAATGCAACACAGTAAAAAGCAATAAGAAACCGTTCGTTTTTTAAAGTAGTGAAATGATTCGCCCCATGTTTCACAGTGAAATATTCCCTTGCTTTCAATGAAAGGTACCGCTGCGAATAGGTGGAGAATACTTAGCGTGTACCTATAGGGATAGAGATAGAGGACTGGATATGCTTTCAACCCGGAGCGCAAATTCAATCATCGGATAACATTTAAATACATATATTATAAATATCGGCCTATAAAAAGATAAAATTTTGAATCTTTTAATCATTAAATAAAAAACAATTATGTTGAAAACGCTCGCTGCAATTATCTTTTCGTGCATTTTCTTACCAGCCTTCGCAGGCAATGTTGCCATTTATGTGTCACCTAGCGGTAAGGGAAATGGCTCAAAACAATCGCCAACTACGTTGCAAAAGGCGATAGCAATGTTACCCAATTTAAAGAAAGAAAATCCAAAAGGAACTATTACAATTTTTTTTAATAGTGGCGATTATTACTTGGATCAACCGATTAAAATAAATTCTCAAAATGGCGGGACAAAAGATTTACAGATAGTTTTCAAAGCGTTGCCCAATAGCTATCCAGTCATTAGTGGTGGCAAAGAAATAACAATGCACGGCAACCATATTCTGTCTGCCCCAGTGCAAAATGCCGATAGTATCCGGCCCTACGATTTATACATACATGGCAAACGAGCAATTAGAGCAAGGACACCAAATATTGACCATTATTTTACGTTAGGAAAGGTAACCAGTGTTGCCGATACTCAACATACACTACGCTTTACACAACAATTTCAAATTCCACCCCACGTATTCAAAACACTTTCGGCCCTACCACCTGCGGCCCTACATAAAGTATGGTTTAATATGTACCATAAATGGGATAATACGATTCATACTATTGATTCGTTAAACACTACTGACACGTCCTTTTATTCCACAGCTACTTTACTTGGCGATTGGGCGCTGATTGGAAAGCCGTCCCTATATTATGTGGAAAATTACGCCGCAGCATTAGACACGGCAAATGAATGGATACTAGATGATGATACGATAAAATACATCCCGGCTGAGAATATAAAAGAACAGGTAGGGGTCATTCCGGTTTTGGAAAAACTTTTACTTATACAGGGGGACTCAAGCATTCCCGTGGAAAATATTTTATTTGATGGCATCGCATTCAAATATTGCAACTACAATTTTAATGGCTACCAATCATACCAGGCTGCGCAGCAAATAGATGCTGCTATAATGATCGACAATGCACGAAACGTCCGTTTCAATCATTGCGAGATTGCACACACAGGCCAATATGCCATTTGGCTAAGAAAAGGAGTCCAACATTGTGAAATCGCCAATAGCTATCTGCACGATTTGGGCGCCGGCGGTATAAGAGTAGGCGAAACGGTTATTCGTGACAACAAAACACAATGGACATTCGGCAACAAAATTGATAATTGCATTATACATTGTGGCGGATTAGATTTTCCGTCCGCCGTCGGGGTCTTTGTCGCTCAGTCCGGCAATAATATTATTTCTCATAACGACGTTGGAGATTTCAGGTATACAGGAATCTCAGTTGGATGGGTTTGGGGATATGCGTTTAGTCCTTCCATAAATAATAAAATCATCTATAATCATATTCACCATATCGGATGGGGCGTCCTAAGTGATATGGCAGCAATTTATACATTA
This sequence comes from Arachidicoccus sp., assembly GCF_050436765.1. Classification (NCBI taxonomy): domain Bacteria; kingdom Pseudomonadati; phylum Bacteroidota; class Chitinophagia; order Chitinophagales; family Chitinophagaceae; genus Arachidicoccus; species Arachidicoccus sp. The sequence continues at coordinate 8,130 of NZ_JBNQGD010000369.1, forward strand.
GGCAAGGCGACCGGAACAGAGGTAAGCCATAACAGGATAAACGATGTATATTCTTACGATTATGGAGGATGGGGACTCTACGCCGACGAAGGTACCAGCAACATTGTAATGGAAAAAAATTTAGTATACCACACTAAAACAGGCGGCTTTCACCAGCATTATGGAAAAGATAATATTATCCGCAATAATATTATCGCATTTAATAAAAAATTTCAGGCACAGTTTTCCTTGATCGAAAAGCACCATAGTCTTAACTTTAAACACAATATTATACTTGCGGATAGTGGTTATTTTCTACAAGGTGCCTGGCAAAAAGGAAACATCACCCTCGATAGTAATTGCTACTGGAACTTGCATAATGACCATGTCATTTTTATTCAATCTACCGGTTCTTATAGTGCCAATCCGATAAATTATTCCACCTTGAAAGAATGGCAACGAAATAGCGCAAAAGACTTGCATAGCTTTATGGCGGATCCGCAATTTGTAAACGCACAGGACTTCAATTTTAATTTTAAAAATAATTCGATAATCAAAAAAATTGGATTTGAGCCCTTTGATGTGCATGCGGCGGGCGTCAGAGGAGATAAGCAATGGAAGGAATTGGCAAAGTTACCCAAGGCGGAGATAGAAAGATTTGATTCATCGGTTTCCAGGAATATGTTGCAATAAGTTAAGCCTATTTATGGAAAAACTTAATCTTTTATTCAAATTATTCAAAGAATATTTTATAATAAAAATAAATTAATAGCAAAGACTAAAACATTATCATTTCTTGCTTTTTGATTAAATGAAATGATTTCCTGTAATACCATTAAAACGATAAGTCATGC
>NZ_JBNQGD010000370.1:0-21891 GCF_050436765.1 Arachidicoccus sp.
CGTGCAAGACCCATTGAGTGAAGCCTCTCGCAGGTGGTCGCCATATAATTATGCCTATAATAATCCAACAAGAAACGTTGATCCTGATGGGATGTGGACTCATGATGCAAATGGAGGAATAACTTCTGATAATGCACAGGAAGCCCAAGATTTTATTAAACGCTTACGGGATGAGGCAACAAGTGCTCCTCCAGATATTATCAATATTGATACGAAAGACAAAGAAATTACGGTAGATAAGACGGATGATGATTTCGATTTAGTAAGAATTAATGGGACGAATTATAAAAAGATAAAAAAAGGATCAGAGGGTGCAATTGAAAATACCTTCCGGAAAAAAGGGTATTCAATTTGGCATCCTTATGCTGTTGGGAACAGTTTATCGGATGCAGCGTCTGGCTTTTTAATTGGATTAAGTGTTCCTTTAGTAAGAGGTTTTTTAAATTTATTTAAAGGAGATAAAAAAGATGTTGGTGGACAAAAAGCATCTGATGTTATAAAGTATGCGAAGGAAAATGGCGGTGCTTCTAGGCCAGGATTTAAAGGAGGTCGTGAATTTGCAAATGATGGAAGAGGCGGTGGCGAAGTATTACCAAACTCAGATGCAAATGGCAATTCTATTACATACAAAGAATATGATGTAAATCCCTATCAAAAGGGGGTAAACAGAGGCTCAGAGCGCGTTATACTTGGAAGTGATGGGAACGCTTATTACACACCAGATCATTATGCCACATTTCTTGAAGTAAAATAATACAGATGAATAATTGGAGGTTATTAGATAATAAGGAATTTACGTTGGCATGGGACTTCGTTTATGAAAAGTTGCTATTTCAACCATATGAAAAGGATAAAAAGTTACTCAAACCTCCCATGGTGAGTAAATGCTTTGATATATCGATGTTTTATAATGATGGATTTAATGAAGATTTATATAAAGAACTTCATGACTATATGTTAGAGTGCTTTCAAAATACGTCTAATTTTGGAGATAGGATTTTTGTACTTGATTGGCAACATTCTTGTTACTCGTTTGACTCTAGATTGCCATTTGAAAAAAATGAATTTGGAGAATGGTTGATTCCTGTTTTTCCTAATGGGGATTTTTTGTTTTTTCTTACGAAAGATTTTAAAAACGGAATATTTGCCGATGGTGTCAATTTAAAAATAACGTTTTGGGGAAATCAGTTTATTGATTTTTTAAATTCAAAAGATGCTGGTATTTTGTCATATAATTGTGAATAGATATTCACTCAAGTAGAAGATAATTTAACGAATGGGATAGATATCAGCGATGACGGATACAATGAACAGGCGATCAGCTATAACCTAATGGGTAATATCTTAGGACTGACCCGACCGGAGGTCAGCAAAAATATTATTATAATTTAAATCCTGATTTCTTTTTATACTGGAAAAATCATAATGGCGATGAAGAAATTTTTGATGGCGAAATTTTTCAGGCGGGAAACAATAAGAGGGTGAAGATACTTTCTCCGTTTTATAAAAACTTTAAATTGGTTGGTGATAATTATCAAAGATTTGTTCCACAACAATTAGTTAAGGTGAAGTTGAAATTTTTCTTGGATGGAGTTAAAGTCGAGATAATAAACAGCGCGGAAACAGTGTAGTTCATAGGTATCTTGTCCTTAATAGGCTTGCAGCACTCATACACAATTGAGGGGGGAGCTCTGTTACATCTGTTTTCTTTGTCTTATCTAAACTACGAGAAAGAGAAAATCTTGTCATGCTCAACGAAAAAAATTATCTTCATGTAGACAACACCGGATAAATCGTAACAAAGCGAAACAATTGCCGAGGGGACGATTTCGGGGACTGAATTAAAAAATGGAAGTCAAGTAATTCATTTTCAATAGGGAACAAAAAGTGCTTTAAGTCCCAACGGGATCACTTTAAGGCGCTTTAATCAGCGCCTTTTTTATTTAAAACTATTGATTCTACATCCACTGACCAAAATGGCAAACAACGGAACAGTATCTGGAACTGGCTCATTTAAAACAGAGACAGGTTTAAATTTAGGAGTTAATACTTCTAAAAGTTCAGATGGAACACTAAAGGGAGGTTTCAACGTTTCCGCAAGCTCGGGTAATACAACAGCAAAAGCTGGAGTAACAATAGGAAGCGATGGGAAAAAATCAAGTGCAGAAACTAATGCAAGTGTAGAATTCAAAAATAATAATACAACAGTAAAACAAACACTTTTCTTTAAAATATTCTGGTAAATTATGAATAAGAAAAAGTTTATACAAATTCTCCCAATTCTTATTTTAGGAGGGATTTTAATTTATACTTGGTTTATAATAATAACAACTGACTATTTTGCTACAATAAAACACCAAATAGGGTTAGGGGTGTTTTTAGCAATTCTTGCTTTTTATTTTTTAAAGTTTAAATATGGAATATTTTTTACAGGGATATATCTTCTTTTGGCTTCGTTTAATATTATAGCGATATTTCCCGTCATAATATCATCTTCCTACTTTGTTAAAGTAGGAGGAATGGAAATTTCGACTCCTCCTATTCAATGGAAAGCAGTATTATTACTGATTTTGTTTTTGATATGTACAGGAAGATACTTGAATAATCTATATGTCGGATACAAGAATAAAAGAGATGAAACAGGTCTGTAACCTGTAATGAATAAAGCCGTGCATTGAGCGGCTTTGTTATTTTACGAAGCATAGGCTTCTCTCGCTTTAGCATCGCGCAGTAAAGCGTCAATTGTTTTAAGAATAGCATTTTTATCCTCGTCATTTAGTTTTTGGATGTCGAGTATTTTTTGTGTAATGGAGCTATCCAGGAGAAAGTAATATCTTATACCTACTTTTCAACAATTCAATATAGTTATTTTTCATTTCGTCCGATAATAAGCTTTGCTTTATAAAATCAATCCATTGTGGTAATACTTTATAAAACCTGTCATAAATAGCTTTCAGCGACTTATCATTTATTTTTAATGATGCAGCCAAAGCATCAAAATCACTGCGTTTTAGCCTGCTTTTTTTGCCATTAATCGTTAATGCGAACTCTTCCTTATCATCTGGAATTATCAACGTCGTACTCAATAAATCATAAGCAGGAGAAAATTCATATTCGCCCAAATTATTTTCCACTAATGAAAAATTTTTCAAGTGCATATCGGCGTTGCCTGTGAGATAACTAAACAATACCAACTCAAACAATCGCTGCGCTTCAAAGCCTTTATTTGCCGTGAATTGATGAACAAGTTTTCCGATTTTTTCTATTGAACCTCTGTATTTATGTTCAGTTAAGTTTTCGCTTAACTGGGCGAAATCTTCTACCGCAATTTTTTGTCCTTTCTTTCTATCAAACCGTTTCGTTATATAAGCCAATTCTCCCGAACTCAGACGAATTAAAGAATGCTTTGCCGTTTTAATTTTTACCAATTCCGCTAAGTGCATCGTCAGGTCTTCATTTTCGGGAAGTTCGATATATTCCGAAGACGGCGTCTTCAAAATATAATCTCCGTTTAATCCTACAATGGTCAATCTTGAAAGTTCGTTTTTATATTTCTCTAAACTCAATGATAATTTAGGCTGAACACCTGTAACAGCAATACTTTGAATAACAATTTGCTTCGCTAATTCTTCTAACTGTTTCAAATCAAAATCAATGATTGGCGGCGTGGCTGTACCAAATATTTTTTTAGCACAAGATGAGTGAAAGTCTTTTTCATCTCCGCTCAAGGGCTGGTAACAATATAAACACTTTCTCATTATTTATCTTCTTTCGGTACAACAGATACACAACCAATACAATCTTTGCATAAAGCAAGCAACAAGCCGAATCTATCTCTACGATTAATTTTCCAATTGCTCGCGGCAATATTGAGCAACCAACCTTCTGGAATTAATCCGTCAAAAAAAGAAAATAAAACTTTGCTTTCATAAGACAGTTGCCGCAGCGGCAAAGTAAGACTTACCGGCTTTGAATTTACTTTATTCAAATAAACGTCATCATACCGAAAAATATATCCATCATCATTCTCTGCAATGATGCCTGCTAAAATTTCTTTATAAAAAACTTGCGCAGTTCTCATTCTTCATTCTTTTTAATTACACCAATTTCACTGCCGAACAACGCCAAGACCTGATTCACCTTATCCAAACGTACAGATTCTTTTCCCTGCTCTAATTCCCGCACAAAACGAAGCCCAACTCCTGCACGCTCCGCTAATTCGGGCTGTGTGAGCTTTAACTGCTTTCGCTTTTCCTTAATGAATTCTGATAACAAAGTATTCATTTTATACCTTTTCGGGTATAAAGATAGCAAATTATTCGTGATTACACCCAATAGGGTATAATATTTGTCTCTCCAGTTTTATTTATACCTGATGGGGTATAAATAGCTTCAAACAATGCCAATATATTTACCGCAAATTTGCGGCGATTATTTTGTGGATTTACCGCAATCATTTTTACTCTTTTGATTGCAGCAACAGACAAATAGTTTTATTTCCATTCTGCTGCAAAAATGCTTTATTTCATATACAAAATATATAATTCAATCATTTCACTTCCTAAAACTCGTTTTCAAATCAAAACTGTGTGATTCAATTCTCAGATTATGCAATGTAACGCTAATATAATAATTAGGTCAAGCGCTGACGAACCAGTTCGTAATTCGACCTATGTTTTCCAGCACTACACTTAGGCGGATCTATCTTTTTCTTGAGGAAAAAGTATATTAGCAGCCGTCAATTTCTTGGGCGACGATACTGCCGTCTGGCGATGTGCCAACTGTTTTCTGTTTAAAAATTCTATTTTAAGATAAGGCATTGTAAATAGGATTTGCAATAAACCATCGTTAAATGATGCGCACATGATACAGCAAGAAGAATAAGGTCACAATATTATCCAATCATTTTTGCGAGGTTTCCAAGCTGTTTTAATTTCAACCTTAAATCATCAGCCCAAGGCAAACCTATACAAAGACGCATACAATTTTGAAATTGATTTTGCAAAGTAAACATTCTGCCCGGGGCAATACTTATATGCTTTTTAATAGTATAATTATATAGTTCCGTTGTATCTATTTCTTTCGGAAATTCTACCCATAGAGCAAGTCCGCCTTGCGGCTGGCTTATTTTGGTTCCCTGTGGAAAATGGTCAGCAATGGCAAGGGCATAATGTTGATAATTTTCCTGCAATGTTTTTCGGAAATGGCGAAGATGATTTTCATACCTGCCCGCCATTAGAAAATTCCCGACAGCTTCGTGAATTACGGAAGTAGAAGATAAACAATGTACGAGTTTTAATTTCAGTACCTGATCTTTATACTTACCCGGAGCAACCCAACCAACACGATATCCCGGAGCAAGCGTTTTAGAGACAGAACCGCACCACAAAACATTTCCATCTGTATCAAAAGACTTACAACATTTCGGGCGTTCAGATCCAAAATGGATGTCGCCATAAGTATCATCTTCAATAAGCGGAATATTATGTTTTGATAATAACGCTACAATTTCTCTTTTGTTTTCATCGGGCATACAATATCCCAAGGGTGTATTGAAATTGGGAACCAAGAGACAAACGTTTATTTTAGGTAATAATTTTTTTAATGCATCAATATCTATTCCGGTAACAGGATGTGTTGCAATTTCCAACACATTCAAACCTAAACTAACGGCAAGTTGCAGAATGCCTGAATAGCAAGGGCTTTCTAATGCAATGGTGTCGCCACGTTTAGTTAATGCCATAAGGACCAAAGCCAAAGCATTCATGCAGCCATTAGTCGTTATCAAATCGCTTTCTTTCAAATTACCTTTCCAAGCCAATGAACGGGCCGACACCATTCTTCGCAGTTTTACATTGCCCTGCAAAGGTTCATATTCAGTTCCACCCTCTTTAAGTTCTCTTGTGGCAAGTACAATTTCTTTCTTCAGTTTTGCCAATGGCAGCAGATTACCGGACGGTACACCCAAAGAGAATTGTGTTAAATCATTTCGCCCCATATTGGCATATACGATACTTATCAGCTCATTGGGTTCAGTGTTATTAGCAACAGGCAATGGTCGACTTGCTTCGGGCAATGGTAGCTTCAAATAGTTTAGAGAACTTACAAAATAACCCGATTGCGGTTTTGATTCTATAAGCGATTGAGCTTCCAATTCGATGAAAATCCTTTTGGCAGTATTGATGCTTATTCCGTGTTCTCTGCTCAGTCCTCTTACAGATGGCAAGCGTTCTCCAGCTTTCAAAACACCTGATTTGATTTTACTGGCAATGTTGCCGGCTATTTCGTTATATAAAAAATCTTTTCCCACAATGCAAACTTAACTGTGTCCATTTAAATAACAAAAATTGTGACTGTGTTTATTAGTATTCTTTGCCGAATTTTGCATCAAAATATTAATAATGTCAGAATTGAGCATGAGCAAAGTAAAAACAAATACGAAACAAGGCTGGTTAAATGGCTTTATTGGCATAGCCGTATTTAGCGGTTCTTTACCTGCAACGAAAATAGCGGTCTTAGAATTTAATCCTATATTCGTCACGCTTGCCCGAGCTTCCATTGCCGGAATACTTGCCATTATTGCTCTGCTGGTATTTAATAAAAAAGACCCGAGCGAAAACAATTCTTTCCATTGTTGATAGTAGCCATTGGTGTGGTAGTTGGATTTCCATTATTAAGTGCATTAGCGTTACAATATCTTACTTCCGCTCATTGTATTGTTTTTATAGGCATATTACCTATGGCAACTGCCATTTTTGGCATTATTCGCGGCGGCGAACGTCCGAGACCTATATTTTGGGTTTTCTCTATCATAGGGAGTCTTTTGGTAGTAGGCTATGCAGTAGCACAAGGGCTTACCGCTTCACCTGTTGGCGATATTTTAATGTTGGGTGCTGTTGTCCTTTGTGGATTAGGGTATGCGGAAGGCGCAAAATTGACAAAGATATTAGGCGGTTGGCAGGTTATTTCTTGGGCATTGGCACTTTCATTCCCAATAATGTTGCCCCTTTCATTTATCTATATGCCTGCATCATTCGAAGGCATTAGTGTGGGGGCTTGGGTTAGTCTAATGTATGTGTCTATGTTTAGCATGTTTATCGGTTTCATTTTTTGGTATAAAGGTTTGGCACAGGGCGGAACTGCTACCGTAGGACAATTACAATTATTACAACCCTTTTTAGGTTTGGCATTAGCCTCTTGGCTGCTCCACGAGAAAGTAAGTATTGCAATGTTAGCGGTTACATTTGGGGTAATTCTTTGTGTGGCAGGTACAAAAAGGTTTGCAAAATAAAGAGAACATAATTTTGATTTAAAAAGAGAGAAGTATAAAAATTGCAGTAGTAATTTACAAAAAACAGGCAACATTTGCACAGGACGTTATAAATGATGAAGATGCAGGCCTAATACCATTTTTGACAAGAAACGGCTTAACCGTAGTCTCACAATTTGGGATTATGAAAATGTAGATTGGAGTAGCTTTGTTATAGCGGTCGTTAATTACCTTGGGATTGCCATAACCAATTAACCGAGCTTCTGAATCGAGCAGATAGTGTCTATTAATTAAACGCTAAGGTTTTAAATCCTGCGGAAATCATTAAATCGAACAGCCACAAAAATATTCGAAAGACATTACACGAACGGGGCTTTCTATAATTTCTGTTGAATACCCTGATAAAGGCCCAGCCTTTGGCAGTCATCTCTTCGACCTGTTGCTGTAGTTCAATTATCTTCTATAAACGAACTTTTCCTTGACGTAGGCTATTAATGTTCAATAGCGTGGAAATATTGAATGAAGTATTTTGACACCGAAACATTAGCCCGCAGGAGCACCCGTTCAAGGCATCAATAGATTATTCTTCCCTACTAAAAAATCTAAATTCTTATTTTGAAGACACTGCATCCATAACTAATACTTCAAATGGTTGGAGCGTAATTTTGACTTTATCTCCCTGTGCATAATATTGTTTAACTAGAACATTATTTACTTTATAAAAACGGTAAACCGGGTCGAAGTTTTCAGGCAAATTGAAAATTTTTCTATTGTCCAAAAGGAATACTTGTACCTTATTTGAAGGATTTCTTAGAGTGACGACGCCTCGATTCTGATTCCATGCAGCATAGCCATAGATAGCATCTTTACCCGGATTACCTCCGATCCAATGAACATCCGGTAAAATAAATGCATTTTCTCTCGACCAATGGATGGCTTTTGCTAAACAGTCCCAATCCTTCGAAGACAATAAATGTGGATTAATATACATCTCCTGTAAGCTAGTACCTGTGCCGAAGAAGGACCATATTTCGTCCGCAATATCTTTATCATCTTTTTCATATTTAGCGGGAAGCCCATTATCAGCGATACAAATGCCGTGATTCATAATTGCATTCAATGGATATAAAGGTGCATGTAGCACAACATTTTCATATACTTCTTTGTCTCTGTAATTAAGCCAACGTTGTCTTTCATTACCACTGCCACATTGACCATTATCTCCGCCGGAGCGCCAAGTAACATCGGCATAGTTTAACCAGAAAGGAGATGACCAGGTGCCCACTGTAAGACTCAAATAGATATTCGGCTTATCGGTTCTTAATGCTTTCGTAAGCTCTAGCAACGCCTCGAAGTCTTTTCGGGCAACTTTTAGTTTAGTGCTATCTTCGTCTTTAACAACGCTGACAGCATCATCCATATTACCAATGCCATCGAACTTAAAAATAGCAACACCGTAGCTTTTTATAAAATTTTCTGTGATACGCTTGAACCTTGCATAATAATGCGGTCCTGAAAGGGAAAAGCCATTATGGTTGGTTTCAAATGGCGGCTGTTGTAAACGACCATATTTCAGCCTTTCTTCTTTTGCTTCGTCGTATCCGCCCCAAGGTGAAATCCAAACACCCAATTGCGCGTGGTATTTGTTGGCCAATAATTTTAAATGTGTAAATCCCTGCGGAAACCCTTTATTAAAACCCCAAAGCGTTTTATCATTATCCCATCCATCGTCAAAAAGAAAAGCGTTCATATTTGTATGTCTTTTTGTAATAAGGCTATCGGCATAAGTCCGAATCCTATCAGCACATATCGAATCGTTTAATTTTCTGTCATTCCAGGAAATATCAAACCACGAATTATAATGCAGAAACTGCCGGTAAGGCGCTGCTCTTTCGTGCTCAATATAATACAAGAACCCCCTGCGCAATTGCCCTTCAGGCGTTACACCCCAAGCACTTGAAACGGTGAAAGAGTGCAATGTATCAATGGTTCTCTCTTCTTTAAGGAAGCATTGCAGGAAGTTTTTTGACGTGTCAACTTTGCTTAAAGGATGCTCTAAAGCGAAGAACATGTTTTTATATATCAGCGGCGAACCGTTTACATCACCGTCCACATAAATATTTCTATCAAGGGGTAAATTTATCAAAACAATTTTTCGGATAATATTTTTCCGTAAAGATGTAAATTCAAATGTCTGTTCTATATAGTTGCAACTATCCCTTAGAATAGCGTTCCAATTAAGTCGAATTCCATATTTGGCATTCACAAGATATGCCTGAACTCCTTTACCATTTAATCTTTCAGAAAGCCTAGTGGCCTTGGGGTTTCCCAATAAGTTTAAAACTTTAAAGGGCTTAGCAAGCCCAAATTCTTCGGCTGTAAGCACACTTCCATCCTTTAATACAACAGAAAAGAGGTCCTTGCCAGCAAAGCACATTTCTCTTTTTAATTGCGTATCGTTAAAAGAAGCAGCCGTCATCTTATTTTTATTCAAAAACCATTTAACGGAAAAGATGTTGTTGTTGAGTCTTACCTCTTTAGTTGAGACAAGACACTTAGCGCTGGAGGGTTTCTCACCTGCATAAAATACCTGTGAATAACCGTATTGCGATAAGCAAGTAATACACATATAAACAGCAAATAAGAAAAGCTTTTTAAGATTCATCTCTACAAGTTTAATTTGAAATAGTATAATCCAGTCTCGAATTAGTCTCAAGCGAACGGGCAACTATTTTGTTTAATAAATTTTCTTTTTTAATAAGAGCCTTCAACAATTCGATTTGATTGTTTGCTCTTACCAAGTTATGCGTTTCATATTTTGCGCCATAATAAATATCATTATTGAGATAATCTGTCAAAAACCTCATGGCCTGCATATATATCATGAACTTACCGGCATATACAAAATATTTAATTTCCGCATCGCTTAATACATCTCTCATTTCACTCAGATAGCCATGGACAATCGCCTCAAAATACGTTTCCCGAATGACAATTTTACTAGTATCTTCTTCTTCTTCCGTTACAGGACACACGTAGGTTCTTATCATATCACCAACGTCGCTAATAAAATAACCAGGCATTACCGTATCTAGATCAATTACGCATAATCCTTCGTCATTTTCATTAAACAGTACGTTGCTAATTTTTGTATCAAAGTGCGTAACCCTTTTTGTAAAAAGGTTTTTCTGGACGAGGTTTTCATAATCTTCCACGATTTGTTTCTGTGAAAATAAATACGCTATCCCCTTTTCGGCAATGATATGTCTTTCATGATTGCCGTTTTTGGTAGCTTCAATAAATTGTTCATAACGTAAAGATAAGTTATGAAAATCCGGAATAACGATTTTAAGATTTTCTGTGTGAAGTCCAGACAGAAGTCTGGTAAACCTTCCAAACTGCCTAGCGGCTTCATAAGCCTGTTTGCTATTTTCGGTAGCCGTATAAGTCGTAGACGATTCCACAAAATGAAAGAGTCTGAAATAGCCGAATTCTTCCAAAAAAATCATCGTATTTCCTTTTAAAGATTTGATTGGCGATACAAAAAAATATTCGGGATAATCTTCTTTTAGGTAATTGGTCAATAATAAAATATTATCGTCGATCTGCTGTGGCAATTTAAAGACATCGCTGTTAATACGTTGCAGAATATAATATTTACCTTGAAAATTTATTTTCCATGTATGGTTAATGAGTCCGCTGCCGATAGTTATAATTTCACATAAGTCCAATTCCATCCCGTAATTTGAAAGTGCTGTAGCTAACATAAAGTTTGATTTAAGCGCATGATATTCTTGCACTTGTGCAAAATTTTCCAAGTGCAAGTTGTAATTTTTAATATTAAGATATCTTTTTAAGGCTGGCTAAATCCGCCAAAGCCCCAGGTAGAACCATCGCCTCGAACATGAAGGATCCATGATTCCGTAGAGCGATTATAATTGACGCTTGCTGAATCACTAACACTTGGACTACTCCAAGTAGTGCCGTAACTGTCACTGATATTGGGAAAATAATATACCGTATTATCATTGGCGCTGTACATATTATCGGTAATCTGAAAATAGTCAAAGTTGTACATCGCAGCACCTACCCAAGCTTGTGTGAATTGATCAGTTTTATTGTAGGATGCAGAAATGGTGCTATCGCCTGAAGAAAGACATGCCATTTTTACCCCCAGGCTTGCTTCATAAGCTGCACATTTATTGGCTTTTGATCTCCAGGTAGAGAGTGAAGTATATTTATTGGCCGAAATTAAATAGCTTTCCAATACGTATATATCGCTCGAATCCAATAGCATGTCGGCTCCCCCCAAGACGTCGTCAGGATTCCATGCATTCATCATTACAGATAATCCTTTTTGATGACAATAGTTTATCATGGTGTCCTGTCTTGCTCTTGTTGTATTATAATCGTAACCCGCATCATCCCAGAAAATACCTTTCACGCCCATTACTGCCCATCCGTCCACAGCAGTCTTCATATCGGCTATACTAAGATCTTCAGTACTTACACCCAGGTCAGTGTAACCATAGACAGCTTTTCCCAAGGCATTTAAATTGGTGATAATCGATGTTGCATTGACGTGGTCACCATGTGTTGTTTTCCAAATGCCGTCGCCAAAAACAATTAGATCAAACTGTTGAAATGTCGATGTTGCTTTAGTAATATCTCCGTTGCTTCCATTTACATCTGAAGGCCATCCGTAATATATACAAAGAGACTTCAGATGTTTTACCGTCAAGTTTAAAGCAGTTGAGGAGCTATCGACCGCAGAACTGTCAGATGGCGGCTCTAAGTTCGTCGTTATAGGTTTAATCTCACAAGAAGACATCGTAATTATGAAGAGCAAAAGCATCAACACATATACCTTATTAAAATGTTTCATTTAAATATCTTTATAGTTTTAATAATTCAATTTATAATTTTATAAATATTTTTTTCTTCGCCAACCAATAACATACATACCATTCCATGAACCAAACAACTATTGCATTCAGTAAGGCTTGTCCATTCGGGGTTACGTGTAGAAAAGCGGTAAAGCCACCAACGAAAATCTTCACGGTAGGATTGATCCATTGAGCTCCAACTGTTTCAAAAAGTAGATAAATGAAGATGGAATTCATCCCCACAACAGTTGCTATTTGCGCGTATTTATTAATTTTCTTGACATCGACCAACCAATATATAAACGCCAAGATCAATATCACCCAACCGGCAGAAGCCAGCACGAAAGAGCCTGTACTGATTCTTTTGATAATCGGAACGATGTGGAGCCCATCCAATCCGTAACCTGTGAGCAAAGCCAAACAGCCCATCAGCAATAACCACATTATTTTTTTTGCATCCGTAGTTTTACTTACCAATAGTCTTCCTATTGTCATTCCCCAAATCGTATGCGCTGCTGTAGGAATTATATTGAAGGCTACCCATCCGTCTGTATTGATTTTCCCCATTAAAAGCATGTCAACATAAGAACCAAAATTATGGAACTCCACATAGGGTTGGTTAAAGTTGGGCACTAATATCTTTCGGTATAATATATCATTAAGAATAATCAGCAATAAGCCAGCAACAATTTGAAAGACGGAAGAACGTTTAATTATTAGATAAGCAATAAGTGTCGTAAAGGCTAGTTGAGTAAGAACATTCCACAACTCCCAGACCAATTTACCTGCATATACGCAATGCAGGGCAGTACCCAACACAAACAATTTTAAGCTGCGGATGAGTATATGTTTGAAATTAGAGGTCCACGTGATTCCCCTTTGTTCTTTACGAAAAAAAGATATATACATTGCCGTACCCGCCATCATCATGAAAGCGGGTTGCACCGTATCCCAGAAATGTAAACCATGCCATGGATGGTGAAAGAATTGCGACACGATGGTATGGGCAAATGCCGGTAAATGTATATTGGACAATGACTCATACACCAACGCGCTTTCACCTGCTAGCAATATCATGATAATACCACGCATTACATCGAGGGAGACAATCCTGTCCTTATTGATGGGTTGATTCATTATTCAGGAAGATTTAATAGGTAACTGTCTGTAGAGGGGTCAGGAAGAGAGCCTAGTGTTGCGCTCCAGTCAGATTTTGTGGTTATTATTCCAATTCTTATTGCCGGCCCTGTTAAGTTTAGTTTATTCCTATCAAATCTTCCTTCAAATTTTAAGATGGCGCCATCTTGTACAACAGTTCCTATTTTAAAGAAATCGCTTATGGTCAGCCCATTAAAAGAGAAGGCATTTTGTGCGCCAGTATGGACATATGGAGCCAATGGAATAGGTGCGGTCGATTGATTGAGCAAAATCTGTCCCTCCAGCAATTCATCATAACCTCCACCGGTAAAATCTGCTGTAAGTAGCCCGGTGGCTGCATTATTATCTGCATCCAGATAGAAATCAAAAATATTCCCGTCCGCCACAGTTGCCCTCATTTCAAAATAGAAATAAATATTATTGGCGTCATAATCAAACTTAGCTTTAATAAAATTGCCTCCAGCCGGAGATGAAGTATAGACATTTGCTGAGAGCGTGTCCCAATCAGAGAGGGTATTATCGTTCAGTAATATGGGAGATGTTTTAGAAATATGTATCACCGTAGAACCCTGCGCCTCTACCCCGTTTTGGGATAAGGCATACAAAGTAGGGACATATTTTCCTTTACCAGGATAAATATGCATAGGGTTTTCTTCTGATGTAGAATCTCCGTCTCCAAAATCCCATTTATAAGACTTGGCGTCGGTGGTAAGATTGGTAAAACGAACCGTATCGCCGCTTACTTGTATGCTAAAATCTATTGTAGGGGCAATACCTATCGTATCTTTTTTACATGCATTTATTGAAAAGCATGTAAATAAAAGGATTATTGGTAAATATTTTTGAGATGACTTCATGATATATAAGTTTTAATTGTGTTACGGATTTTGTGTACACAATGGATTGGTTTGTATTTCATCAATCGGAATATAATAGATGGTCCTTGGATCAGAAGGCTGAATAATCATATTTGAATAACCCGTAGGCTGTTTAGACAAATCGATATCTGATTCTTGTAAACCAGGAAGATGATAGCCCCAGTATGTACGATTCATCGATAAATTATTTCTATATACATCAAATGTTCGTTGTCCTTCAAATGCAAGTTCAATACGTCTTTCTTTCAGTACGATACCTAAAGCCGTCTTACCATTCGGTAATTGATCGTTATATAAACTGTTTTGCAACCCTCTGTTTTTACGAATGATATCAACATCATCGAGCGCAGCTTGCGTATGTCCAGCTTTGGCTTCTGCTTCGGCTCTGTTTAAATACATTTCTGCCAAACGGAATATGATAGGGGAACTCAAAGTAGGGCTACCATTTTGAAAGGAAAACTTAGTAATGTAGTACTTGGGAATACCATTTTTATATTGGAGCTGCCCATTCGATGTATCCGGTACAATATACGACCAACGTACATCTTCAGGATGGGCTGACATGGTATCACGCAATGATTGAGAGGCATATTCTTCGCCCCAGCCTGAATTACCGTCGGAGTATAACATAGAAGCGATGGAGCCACTTTTTCCGTAATCATCCAATGCAGTGAATGCAATGCAAAATATGGTTTCTGATGCTGTAGTTGCATTCGCAAACATCGCTGGAAATGTTGCTGCTGTGGTAAGTGAAAATTTACCCGAGTTAATAACTTCAGTCGCATAATAGGCGGTGCTGTCATTGTTTCCTTCATAAAGATAGGTCCTAGATAAGAGTGCCCAAGCAGCCTCTTTAGTCCCATACATCACACCTCGAGAAGCATTCATTAATGAGGCGCCCTTTGTTGCATCAGCAATAATAGATTGGTACACTTCACGCACTGTTGAACGTGCTTTTTGGGCCGGGTCGTCTACAGAAGTGCGTAAGATAACACCTGCACCGTCAGGCGCCTGAGTATAAGGTTTTGCGAAAAATTTTACCAAGCCAAAATGGGCAAATGCACGCAAAAAATAGCATTCTCCCAATAACTGTTGGGAAGCTGCATTCAAATTAGAGGAGCCATTCATCGCATTAATAATGGTATTGACATCATTAATAATCTTATAAGAAATATACCAGAAATATCTGGTGTTTGTTTGTGTTGTCGTATGGTCAAGTGAAAAGCTATAATACAAAGGATCTGTTGTCGTCTGTCCACAAACGATATCGTCACTTGCGAAGTCGGAGCATTCAAAATACTGTCGCAGATACATATTGTTCAGATCTGTTGAACCGGCAAAAACTTCATGATCTTTAAAAAGCGCATATGCCCCATTCAATGCATCTAACATTCCGGTATAAGATTGAGTTACGGTCGCCGTTGTAATTGCATCTGTCGGATTTACATCCTTTACGCAACTTACCATCAGCAAAGGCAGCAACAATAATAAATACAATTTGTTGAGAACTTGCTTCATTTTATAATAATTTATTAGAATTTAAAATCAATATTGAAAAGGTATTGCCTGTTATTAGGATATTTAAAATCCGAAACGCCCGGCATTACATATATCCCCGGTGTAATCGTTGTTTGCGGGTCCTGTCCAAGGAATTTTGTAAATGTGTACAAATTATCACCCGAAACACCCACTGCCAGCTTTCTACCACCTATTTTTTTTGCCCATTTATCAGGAAGATTATAGGACAAGGAGATGTTGCGAAGTGAGATAAAGCTGCCATCTTTTAGGTAACGAGTGGATGTTTGTGTAGAGTTGGTAGCATTCTGAGGGCTCGGTTCACTTGCGATATCACCCGGTTGATGCCAAACAGTAAATCCTTTGGGGAGTACTATCTGATTATAATAGGGTTCACTGCCGTCATTTTCAACAAACCTTAAGTTATTGCTGAAAATCTTATTACCTGATAAAAAGTAGGTGTTAACACTAAGTGTAAGGGCCTTATAACTAAAAGTATTCGTCCAGCCACCTTCAAACTTTGGTAATGGAGAGCCCACTTCTTCATAGGTAGCAGTGCTATAGTCGGAAGTTGCCTGTCTAAGAGTTTTTCCGGAAGTATTTTGTGTTACCACCTCCCATAAAGGAGCACCCGTTTTCTTATCCACGCCCAACCATTTGGGCATATAGAATTCATATAGGTTACCACTGTTTCTATAAATCTGCGAAATACCCCAAGTTGATTGCGTGTTGATAATGGAGGAGGGAAACTGCCTTAATTTATTTGAGTTGAAATCGATGTTAAAATCCATATTCCAAGTAAAGTTCCGAGTTTGGATATTGACAGAATTTATGCCTAATTCTAAGCCCTTATTGACAATCTCACCTGCGTTTTCCCATCTCTGTTCGAAACCTACAGACAGCGGCTGAGAAACCTGCAATAAAAGATTTTTGGTAATATTATTATATACATCCACTGTAAGATTAATCCTGTTAAATAATCCAAGATCGATCCCTCCATCCATTTGGTATTTACTTTCCCAAGTCAGACCCGGACTAGGTAGCTGGGAAGGCTCTGCTGCGGTAACGGAGTTGTATTGGCTAGACAAAGAGTATAACCCTAGATATTTTGAAGAGCCAATGTCCTGCGAGCCCGTAACACCATAACTCGCCCTCAGCTTTAAGTTAGTGACTATAGCGTTTCCAGCTAGAAAAGGCTCCCTGTTCACTAGCCATGCGGCCGATATAGCAGGAAATTTCGCGTAGCGATTGTCGGAAGGAAAAGCCGAAGAACCATCCACACGAAAAGAACCCGTAAGAAAATATCTATCTTTATATCCATAGCTCACTTGTGAAATTAAAGATTCTAACATAGACCTATCATTACTTCCGATCACTACTTGGCTGTTTGAGACAACATTTAAAACTTGAAGTCCGAGCGGAAGCCCTTTTCCAGATCCACCGAGAAGTTCGGTGTAGCCACCTTCAAAAGCCACACCAGCAAGTCCGCTGATGCTGTGCTGGCCATAATGCAAATTAAATTTCAGGAGATCGTTTGAAGTATAGCCATAGGAAAGCGTACTCTCATCATCTAAATAGCCGGTACCACTATATTGCCCTGCGGCTTGTGGAGAGTAATAGGTTTCACTTTTGAAATAAGAAGCAGAGAGTCTGTTAGTGCTTGCAAAGCTCAACCATTTAGTTATACCTATATTCAAATCAACATCATAATTCACATCAAAATTTTTATAAGGATGATTTGAATTATCAATGGTATTGATGGGGTTTACTTTATCTCTTGACCACCATTTAAAAGTGGAGTTACCATCCACATATATCGGCTTACCGGTACTATCATAAGGGTTATCCCAAGGCATATTGAGATAAGCATAGAAAATATCATTGTAGTCATAGCTTTTGCCCAGCGTACCGCTGAGGTTTATATTATTGCTGAGACTTATATGAGGAGTAAAATGATGTGTAACATTTGCTCGCAGATTTATTCTTTGGTAATTGGAGTTTAAAAAAGTCCCTTTCTCATTATAATAGGTAAGCCCCATATAATAATCGTTCTTATCTGTTTTATTACTTATCGAGAAATAAGCGTTGGTGATGGGCGCGTCTTTGAACATGGCGTTTAGCCAACTGTAATTTTGGTTACGCAGGCTTAAAGGTCTTTCATTATAAAATTTCAGCAGGTCTATTTTGTAAGAATTATTGTTAGCTCCAGGAACATAGTCCCGGTAATACTGCTTTTGTCTTTCATACAATTGACCACCATTCATCATTTTCATTTCTCCAAAGTCAGGCGATCTAAAACCATTAGTGAGTTTAAACTCAAATTGAGTTTTACCAGCGACAGCTTCTTTGGTAGTGATAATGATGACACCCGCATTTGCCTGCGAACCATACATTGCCGTTGCGCCAGCGTCTTTAAGCACGGTAATACTGGCTACATCATTAGGGTCATAATTTCCTCCGATAATTCCGTCGACAACCACTAACGGAGTTTGAGAAGCATTTACAGAAGATATACCCCTCAGTCTTATTTCGGCTGCAGATCCAGGGGCGCCGGAACTGTTTACGACTTGCAGTCCTGCAACTTTCCCTTGTAACATGGAGCCAATATCATTGGTTGTAACGTCTTTAAGTTTATCTTCTGAAACAACTGATACGGCGCTTGTAAGCTCACTTTTCTTTTTATCGCTATAACCAACCATAACCACATCACTAAGGATGGATAAAGCTGGCAAGAGCCTTACATTGATTACCTGGGACTCCCCTACGGTTATCCGGTCCTGTTTATAACCAACATAAGAAAACTCTAAAACATCCCCTTTCGAAGCATTGATGCTGTATTCTCCCTGAGCATCTGAAAATGCACCACGCTTCGTTCCGATGACAAGTATGGTAACCCCTGCGATTGGGTCGCCAGAGGAATCGGTCACACGGCCGCGAATCAGTTGCTGAACATCTGACAATGAGCTTATAGTTAGATCATTTTTACGGAGCAAGATATTATTACCTACGATCTTATAACTAACGGGAACATTTTTAAAACAGGCATTTAAAGCAGTCTGAATACCCGCATCTTTTACTGAGACAGTAAGGGATACTTTTTTCAGATTTGCGTCGGTAAATAAGAATGTATAACCCGTTTGTTTTTGGATAACGGTCAATACCTTTTCCAGAGGAGCATCGGACATGTCAAGTGTAACTTTTTGACTATAACCTTTTGCGTGTACTTGGGTGAGTCCGATGATTAATAGCAGTGTAGTTAATTTCATTGCCAATAAAATTTTTTTTGCTGCCTGCGTATCGAAATCGATTTGCTTTCGAGATTTCGCAATCTCTAGGAATTTAATGCGCTGTTCCTTACGAGGCACAACGGTTGTAAGAAAAGTAATAAAATTCATTACCTTTGTTTGGTTTAGATGGTTAATACAGGGAAATAATTTGTCAGAACTTTTATTTCCGATTCGTTTCAGTTTTAGTATTAGCCTTACAGATAACCGTGGAAGCGCTACGACCTGCTTCTGCGGTTTTTTTTATAAGACTGGTTTTTTTAGATTCATCGTCGCTTGTGTTTTTTCATATTCATCTTTATTTTATGGTTTTACAATAATCATTTTTTGGCCTCCTTCGTCTATAATATTGAAGTGTATTTTAAAGAAACTGAGCATATCCAGCACCTGAGATACATTCACATCCCGATGTATCTGGCCAGTGAATTGAATGGCAGGAATGCCCTTAGGATAGCTTATTCCCACATTGTACCATCTTGAAATTTGTCTCATTGCAGATTCAAGGCTTTCTCCATTAAAATCAAAGAGTCCGTTCTTCCAAGCGATACTTTTGTTTACATCAGCGTGACGGAGAAGTGTAAGGCTATTATTTTTATTTACGTCGACTTGTTCTCCCGGTTGCATTAATTGTTTTGTCTTAGAAATGGTTTGCTCTACTTCTATAGAACCCTCCAATAGAGTAATTTTCGTAACCTGCTCATTTCCGTAAGTATTAATATTAAAATGAGTACCAATATCGTGAATAATAGTATTGCCAGCTTTTACCATAAAAGGCATTTTTGCGTTATGCTTAACTTCAAAATATGCTTCTCCACTAATCGTGACGATCCTATTGGCACCAACAAAACTTACGGGATAGTGTATCGAGCTGGATGCATTCAGCCACACTTTGGTACCATCGGGTAATATAAGTTGATATTGACCTCCCGGTGGTGTACTAAGTGTATTATAAACAGTTTCATTTGACATACTCTTATCAGTCGATTGGTAGGAAAGTTGGCCATTGTTTAATTTGATTATTTGTGTCCCTCCTTGTTTGGTTAATTGTCCTCGGCTCATACTGTCCAAGCAAATTGTTCTTCCATCAGCTAAGGTAAGCATTGCCTTATTTCCACCAGGAGTTATATCTATATCATTGACAGCAACCGATGAAAAAGGAGTTTGATGATTTAATAACGGCTTTCTATTGAGATAAAGCCTCAAACCGAATAAGAAAAATATCATCGCAGCCGCTGCAGCAGCCCAAAAACTATGTGTCAATTTATAAACTACAGAATGGCTTCGGTTTGTTTTTATCGAGTTCTTTATTCGTTCAAGCACCCTATCTCTGAATACTTCCTCATTGGCATCTTGTGAAGTCATATTGATTTCCGAATCAGGCAATTGTTCATACCATTGATTGAATACTTCTTCTTCCTGCGGTGATAATGTACCGTTCAGCCATTTTTGTGCGAGTTCTCTCAGCTTTTCTTCAGACGGGTATTCCATATTTGCAATTGCGCTTTTATATATAGCGGGCAAATAGGTTAGTTGCACCTATAAGAAAACAAAATTTATTTTCTTATAGTAAAAAAGAGATGAAATTATTAAGTGCGGAACGCAAAGTACCCAGTGCGTGGTTGATGTGGTTCTGAACAGTTTTAGGAGAGATATTCAAAACTTCGGCAATCTCTTTTGATTTAAGCCCCTGCTCCCTGCTGAGACGAAATACCAAACGGCATTTTTCGGGAAGTTGCTGTATAGAAGCCTCCAGTCTTTCTTGTAATTCGTGGTATTCTAATTGCTGGCGGGTCGAATCATCCAGAAAGATTGATTGCGAACCTTCACCAATAGAATCTGTATATTTCTTTTTCCTATCAGCAAGTTTATCAATAATTTCATATTTTAAGATAGCCGCTATATAGGTATGGAAAGAATATTTTAAAATAATTCTTTTTCTCCGATTCCATATACTAACAAACACATCGTGCAATACATCTTCTGCATCTTGTGGATACTTTAATTGAGTCATTGCTCTAGAGATCAATCTTTTCCAATATCTATTATATAACTCTGTAAAAGCACCTTGATCGTCAGCTTGCACCCGTTCAAACAGCGCCTCATCAGTATAGTTATTAAATAAAGACATCGGTTTATGTGTATAATTTCTCTTCAGTAAAATTAATGGAAATTAACTGAATATATCAAATAAAATCTGAAAGGGTACTTGCTTAAGGGGCTCCCCTCCTAAATTATTTTAGTGCTTATAATACAAAGACCTACTGGCAATTTAAATAACATATTACTCATTTCTCCTTGCCGATATAGCGAATAAAGTGAAGTTTTTGGGCTATTGTAATAAGTGAAAAACGAAAAGGAGGCTTAATAATTAATTTTTCCATTATCCGCTTTTCACCTAAGTCAAAATGTTGTTGGCTTACTATCATTACAATTCTGTTAGAAAATTGGGATTTTATAAATTACCACTAAGGCGACCTGTCTAAAAGCTATTTTTGGCATCAAATGTATTGCATTTCAGTTTTAAAATGGAGCCACTACTTCCTTAAGATTGAGTTCCGTCAATTTTGAATAATAGCCCTTACGATTTTTTGGCGACAAAGGAACAAACGCAAAGAACCCTCTTTATAATGGAGACTTTCTTGTTTTTGTGCCTGTAATTGCATAGTTTAGTTCAGTCCCACAAAATCTCTAAAATTATCTCTTGTTATAACCTTTACTTCGGCATTGTAAGTATCTACAAAGTTAGATGGAATTTTTATCTTGGCTTTGGGATTCCATTTAAATTCATAGCCAAATATCTTCCCATCCCGTTCCTCAACATAATCTATTTCTTGTTGGCTTTTTGTTCGCCAAAAATAACGATTGAGATATTGTCGATGATAACTTTGGGTCTTTAGTCG
>NZ_JBNQGD010000371.1:0-6748 GCF_050436765.1 Arachidicoccus sp.
AATAGCAAATGAAAATATAATTAATAGTTTTCTCATCTTATTTTTTTAAGTGTAATTATTCTCCTAATAATCCGTAAAAATAATTTGTTGGGTCAGATTGGACATAAAATCCTGCTGTCTTTGTGTACAAATTTCCTGGCACATTGTATTCAGGTTTGTATTGCAACCAATCCCCGATAAAAGTATTGCCTGTCAAGTAAGCCTGCAATGTATTCTGAAAAGAACGAGTAAAATAACCTCCATTACTATAAGTAGTACCAGATTTATTGGCAACTTTTGCAAATAAAACAATACCCGTATTTGGATCAACCTTCATTGCAAAATCAAAGTCTCCTAAAAAATTACCTGTACCATCTCCGTAGGTAAATGGAATGCGGACGGTCATTGAATCTTTTTTGGTAAAGAGAATTTGAACATCTGTAGCTAACCATGAGGTTTGTGCCTTAATTGAATCTTTCAAAGCTTGATATACTTTTGCGAAGGCTGCAGACTGTCCGTATAGATTATACATGTTGTCCGAAAGATTTATTGTCATGGAAGAATAGGGTGACCCTTGATTCAACCAATAGGGGAATGTAACCGAGGGATCTTGAAGGCTGTCTTTTATATACAATTGAACCTCTTTCTGTAAGGCTCTATAATCTATACCAATGTTGTTATAATAATTAACGATGCTGGACTCTTTTTCTCTTAGACCTGTCGCTCCCTGAGTAGAAGTTTTTACCCAAGCATCAAACCAAGATGGGCCCGATACTAACATCGCTCGATTGGTTTCAGCCATGTCTTCAACTGGATTTTGACTTGCATAACTACTGACAAATCCATATTTATGAGAGGTATCTGCCGATGTTTTAGTCCAATTGGCATTGTAATGTGCCGCAGTAAACTGTTGAAAATCGGAAGGCATCGGAAAGGTTTGTTGCAAAATGTGTGTGTACTCATGATGAATTACGCCAAGCCTGGAAGTAACGTCACCCGGTGAAGTCGAGGAAAATCCGTCCAATCCAAAAATATTAATGCGTATTCCCCCTGAAGCCGTTCCTGCATATCCTACGGGTGGATTCGATCCATCAAAAGAAGTGGAACCGTAAAGCACAAACTGTTTAAATCCGTATTTCTTTAAAAAGGTTACTCCGGCAACATCATTGTATGGCGCATAATAACCATCTAAAACTGTTTGCAAATAGGGTTGTACGCTGCTTGGATCAGGTGGTGTGACATTCCTGTCATATTCGTGAAAATAAGAATTAGCACGATATACAACATCAACATTATACGGATTTAAGAAATTTGTTGTAATCCAATTATCCAAGGCAGTATAAGTAACGGTGTTGTCGGGATTTAAACTATTTAAATCCACTGGTTTGAAATCGTCCTTTTTGCAGGAAAAAAAGAGAGCTATTATGGCGGTACACAATAATAATCTAAAGGAAAACGACTTTAACATACAATATTTTAATTTCAATCTCATAATATTTTTTTTAACGGGGGTTAAGGGCAATACCGGCTAATGCTACTTGCGGAGGTAATTGAAATAATCTTCTTGGGTCATCAGGTTTCAATTCAATAAATGTCTCAACGCCTTTATTGTTGATTACATTATGTTTAACCGTGATTCCCGTTCTCGCTATATCTAACCAACGTAATCCTTCTTGAAGAAATTCGGCTTTTTTAGCATCCAATATTGCGCGGATTATACCAGTTTGTTGGTCTGAAATAGAATAATACGCCATTATTTTTGGAAAAGTCACCGCATCCTTAATTGGATCATAATAAGACATTCTTGTACTGTAAAACGTGTTTAAATCCTGTAATGCCAGATCAAAATTCCCTAAATGAGCATAGGCTTCAGCACGGTTTAATAAAGCCTCATCCACAGTAAACAAGATTACCGGCAAATAGGGAAATCCGGTATTTGCTGTTGCATAATAAAAATATTCTTTCCATTTATAAGTAGTATAATTAGGCAAACCATAATTAGCTACAATATTATTTAACGCTTTTCCCACGCAATTCCCTTCGGGCAAAAACATATTGGATAAATTAGATCCGTAACCATATTGTGGAGTTGAATATACCCTTTGATATGTCGAATAAGAACTATTCATTAATAAGGTGGATTTCACATCTGTTTTTGTAAATGCTATATTAAAATCCTGTAGACTCATGGGTTTAAACACGGATGTCCACTGCCGCAAGTTGTCTTTAATGTCTCCAGAAGGAATTATCTGTGCTACGTTGTCGATAACCTTTTGCCACTCTCCCTTAAAAAGATAAAATCTAGCGGCAAATGCGTGGGCAGCAGCGGGTGTAAAATGGTACTTAGGAACATCATACGCATTGGCCGACAATAGCTTTAAACCTGCTGTCAGATCAGCTTCTATGCTATCATAGGTAGATTGTACTGTACCACGATTATATTTACCTAAAAGAATAGTTTCAGGAGTAGTGGGATATGGAACTCCGGGAGAACTATTGTCACCTCCACTTACATAAGGCTTTGCAAAAAATATAGACAACATATGTTCTGCGTAAGCTCGGCAAACCAACGCCTCCCCTTTATAAGGATCAGCCGCGGCCCCCAAATGATTATCTTCAATGGATTTTAGGGCTTGATTTGCAGACGAAATCGCGGAGTAACAGCCATTCCAATAACTGATAGCTGTATTTGTTTCATTATTTGGATAATCGTTCCAAAAATAATACGCAGTTACGTAATCATTGATATCTCCCGATCCTTTATCTTCAGCATTATCAGAAGCCGTTTCGGCAAAAGTGAGGTAATCTGATTGAGGATAGGCTGTACCTACCAATTGTTTTACTTTATCGATAGTGCTTATTTGGGTTCTGTTATCAGGATTTACATCTAAGAATTTTTTACAAGACCCGAATAAAGCAATCCCCATGCAGGTATATAGTAATAATGTAGTTTTTTTCATATTCATATTTTATAATCCGATTTTTAAAGTAAACGTAAAATACTTTGGTTGCGGTAAGGCGACCCCTCCTGAATTATAAAATTCCGGATCCTGGCCATTCAATCTTTTGTCAGCATATATTGTCCAGATATTATTAGTTGTAAAAGCGAGGGAGGTCTGTTTTAAACCAAGTTTCTTACATAATAATGCAGACAAATTATAAGACAAATTCACATATGCGAGTTTAACATAATCTCCACTAACTACTCTTTCTGTAGAATAATTATAGAGATTATACGGATAAACCGCACTCACTAAATTACCCTCATTATCAACAATCTGCGCCGCAGATATCGGATCAAGAATTGCAGGAATGGATGTTTTTAATTCATCTCCCGGCATTTCCCATCGGTTATACATATCCTTTGTTAATGCCTGCAAATCAGAATAAGAAGAACTAATTGTAGGATTAAGCCTTAATACGTTTCCTGTTGAAAATTTAATTAAGCCGGCCAAAGTAAATCCTTTGTAACGAAAATTGGTATATAGTCCACCGGTAGTTGTGGGGTCTGTAGGTCCCTCATATTTAAGATTAGAAAGATCGTCACTTTGAAGATTTATATAAGTCGTAATGGGTTTATCGGGTCCCGTTCCAATAAATGTAGGATAACCTAATTTATGATCGAGACCGGCGAACTTTACGGAAAACATTCCCCTGACTGGATAGCCAAGAATTGC
The DNA here is from genome assembly GCF_050436765.1 of Arachidicoccus sp. Lineage (NCBI taxonomy): Bacteria > Pseudomonadati > Bacteroidota > Chitinophagia > Chitinophagales > Chitinophagaceae > Arachidicoccus > Arachidicoccus sp. Next base: position 3,657 of record NZ_JBNQGD010000371.1, read on the forward strand.
GGCCCCATTACCAGATATTGCATCCCATATAAGCGGGTCTGTTTCCAAAGAAGTAATCTTGCTCGTATTTCTAGCATAATTAAACCTAAGGGTCCAACCAAAATCCTTCGTATTAATAACTTTAGCATTCAAAGTGATTTCTAGTCCCTTCCCTCTCATACTGGCATAGTTTCCCTGTTTTTGATATTCACCGCCAATGCCTGAAGTTAATACAGGACCAATTAAATTGAATTGTCTTCTTTTATAGTAATCAACTATGAGGTTAATTTGATCATTAAAGAAGCCCAGATTTGTTCCTAAGTCCAGCTCCTTTTGTTTTTCCCATGTTAATTCTGAGTTTGCCAAATGATCAATATATGTCAGTGTTTCTTGATCGTTTATATAAGGTCTTCTTGCTATTTGATTATAAAAAACAGCTTCAGAATTCGTAGCATTTCCTATATTACCAACCAATCCATAAGATGCTCTGAGAGCCGCGCTGGATATAATTTCATTTTTATGCCAGAAAGATTCCTGATTGATGTTCCAACTGCCAGAAATATTCCATGTGGGTAACCAACGAGCTGTCTTGCTTTCCCCCATTTTGTTAGACCCGTCATAGCGCATAGCCGGTGTAATTGTATATCTATCTTTATAGGAATAGGTAATTTGTCCCATATATGCCAAAAATCTGTCGATGCCCGGTTGCATTCCAAAATAAGGCTTTCCTTGTTCTCCGGCCTGTTTAAAGTATTTATAATAGGGGTTTACAAGTCCCCCATTTTCATATTGGTAGCCAACGCCATCAAAAAATTCATTTTCTCTGTCAATATTTCTTGCTTCCATGGATGCAAAAGCAGTCAAATAATTATCTCCACCAAAATTTTTATTAAAATTTAGGGCATGCCGCAGATAATAATTTTTCATTGTAGTAGCATTGATATTATAGAATCCACCACTGGGCAGAACGACTTCAGGAATAGCATTAGAAATGTCTGGATCTGTATATAAATAATCGTTACTGCCCACCATAATAGCATTGCTATTCGCATTATATGCTTGTACTAAGTTGGAGTTTTCCAGCGCATAAGTCTGATTTTCGGTCTTTACATATCTGTAGGCTCCGATGACACTATACTGCAAAGAGGGCAAAATTTGATAAGATGCTGTTGCTTGGATTTTATAATCAACAACACCTAATTTCATATAATTACTATTTAATTCATTTAAGATATTAAATGGGGCATAATTTTCTCTAAAATATTCTAAGTTACCGTTTTGATCGTAGGGTGTCAACATTCTGCTTGTGTTCAAAACAAACTGATAGGGATTAATATCAAACCCCCTTATATATGAACCATATACCGGTTCGGAAACTTGGTCTTGCGTGCCAGGCGCTCTTTGGTTTCTCACAGAACCTACAGATAAGATTTCTCCTTTGAATTTATTGCCAACTTTAAAATTCATGCGAAAATTTCCAATTATCCGTTCTACATTATTTCCTATTGTGAAGCCGTCGTCTTTCAGATAATCCAAGGATCCATACGTTTGGAATTTATCGGTCCCCGAGGAAACACTTAAAGCATGTTCCTGCATTAAAGAATTCTTAAAAATAAGATCAAACCAGTTGGTATTTGCATTGGCATACCTTTGTAAGAAAGCATTTTGATGTGGAATGTCAAATTTTACACCATATTGATCATTACTTTCATTATAGTTTTCTATTTGATTATACATTTGATACATTATACCTCCAGTTGCTCCCTGCATTACTGATGGTGGCTGATAATAACCTTTATTGATCTCTTCCATTAAAACGCCCATTTGTTCAGCTGAATTCATAATATCAAAATCAGCATAGTTGGGCTTAATATATCTTGAAAAATTACCAACATAATTTATCGAAGGATATCCACTTTCCGTCTTTCTACCTTTTTTAGTAGTTATAACTATCACCCCGTTCATTGCTCGTGCGCCATACAATGCGGTCGCAGCTGCATCTTTCAATATGGTTATATCTTGAATGTCGCTGGGACTAATTCCTGCTATAGACGACCCCAAGAGCGTATTCATATCACCAGTCGTTAATGCCTCATTTGAAATATTGACAACATCTTCAATTACAACTCCATCAATTACCCACAAGGGTTTGTTATCACCAGACAAAGAAGTTGCACCTCTGATTCTTAATTTAGGGGCCGCCCCAAAAGTCCCGGAGACATTTTGTAACGAAACACCAGCAAATTGGCCCTCCAACATTCTTGTTACATCAGGTGCGCCATCCCGTTCTAATTCTTTCCCTGAAAGCGTAGCATAGGATCCAGTAAAACGCTTCTTATCAACAGTCGTATAACCAGTAATTACAACGTCAGCCAATGCAGACGAGTCTTCATGAAGTATCACCAGAAGATTGGTCGTTTTTCCCTCCTTCAATCTATATCCAGACAATTTTTCGGCCTTATACCCAATACAACTAAAATTAAAAGTATAATTATCTCCTGCCAGTATACTATCTATACGAAAAGCCCCGGATGAATCTGTAACCGTTTCATAAGTTTTATTACTAACGGTATTTTTTGCTTTTACAGAGACTCCAACAATATGTTTTCCTTTTTCGTTGCTTACTATCCCGTAAACCGAAGTGGAATTCTGTGCGTAAACAGTTAATGTAAGCAAGACGCTTCGCATACCTAATAATACATATTTGCACTTGTTTGTTATTGCTTGCACCATCCTAACAGTTGTATTTGAATAAATTAATTAACATACTTATAAATACGTTAAAAACACAGGCATCCCCCAAGGCACTTCTCCTTTTTTTAACAATTAAATTTTTAAGACGGTAGATGCCACCCCTATTATCGTCTATGGGCACGTTAGAAGATAGGGTTTATTTAGCTCTTCTGATAATTATAAATCTCTGACTATCAACCTCACTTATCTGAAGATTATTCATTATGGCAATATTGTGAAGCACCTGCTCGATAGCCTGTTTGGGATTAATAGTAGCTATAATATTGATATCTTTGACATCTGCGGGGGAATATTCAATCTGGACATTAAATTTCTCTGCCAGTAAGTCTAATGCCGAAGACATCGATATATTATTCATT